>DLFZ01000102.1:6180-10520 GCA_002482435.1 Christensenella sp. UBA7707 | reverse complement strand
GATATGGTCAAGCTTAGCAAGTATCAGGGCTTTTCGGCTGACGCGGCGGCGGCGAGCTGCCTTCTTTTAAGCTCGCTTACCGGCATTCCCGTGAGCACCACCCACACAAAGACCACCGCCATCATGGGCGTAGGCGCTTCCAAAAGAATTTCTTCCGTAAATTGGGGCGTTGTAAAGGAAATGGTTCTGGCGTGGGTCTTAACGTTCCCAGGCTGCGCATTGATCGCGTTTTTGATGGCCAAGCTGTTCCTTTATCTTTTTTAAGGGAACGGCTTTCATTTTGTAAGGAGGAATTTTGAACATGGCAAAAAAGGTGAATTATTTTGAAAGTATCGAAAGCCTGATGGGCTTTGCGTGCACCGCTTCCGAGTATTTGAACGAAACGCTCGAGGGCTTTGACCCCGAAACGCTTGATGAGAAGCTTGAAACCATGCATGGCATCGAGCACAGCGCGGATATGCAAAAGCACGAGCTGATCGCCAAGCTCGTGGCGGAGTTCATTACCCCGATCGAACGCGAGGACATCCTTCTGATGCTTCAGAAGATCGACGACGTGACCGACTCCATCGAGGAGGTGCTGCGCAAAGCTTACATGTTCAACATCGCCTCCATCCGCCCTGATGCGATTGAGTTCGCCAACATCATCAACCAGTGCTGCCAGGCGACGCGGCTTGCGCTTTCGGAGTTTCACGACTTTAGAAAGTCCAAGCACATCCGTGACTACATCATCAAGGTGAACGAGCTTGAGGAGGCGGGCGACCGTTTGCACCGCGACTCCATCCACAGGCTTTACTGCGCCGAGCAAAACCCCGTCGCCATTTTGACTTGGACGGAGATGTACGAATGCCTCGAACGCTGCTGCGATGCGTGCGAGGACGTGAGCGAAGTCATCGAAACGGTGATGATGAAAAACTCTTAAAAAAGTCATCCACGTGCCTTGCGGCACGCGGATGAGCTTGCACGCTTTGCCTAAAACGCTCCGCGTTCCGTGCGGAAAAGCGCGTAAGGAGCGAAAGCCTGCGGCTTTCATCCGTTTTGACGTACACGCCGTCAAAACCGGAATATGGTCAAGGGGAGCGCCCCTTGACAAGCCCCCTCAGGATTTTTCAAGTGCAAACGGCGCACCCAAAAAGGGTACGCCGTTTTTTGTTATCGCTTGTTTTGAGCACCGTTCTCCAAGTGTGCGGGTTTGTGTTGAATTTTGACATGGCACATGGTTTTTTTGACTTTTTTATAAAAAATATCGCATAATCTCTTTTTTGCTCGTTCTTTTGTGGTATTCTAAAAAATATATTCCACTCACACTGAAAAAGGAGGGCAAGCTATGACTTGGGAACAGGAATTAAAAGACTGCGTGCGCAGCGCAGAAGAACTTGCAGCACTGGGCTATTTGAACATGGAGGGGGCACAACGGCTCAAAGATGTTGCACAAAAATACCCCATTGCAATCCCGCGTTACTACCTTTCGCTGATCGACAAGGACGATGAAAACGATCCCATCCGCAAAATGTGTATTCCCGCTTTTGCTGAGGAGGACGCTTCGGGTGTGTTCGATACCAGCGGCGAGCAGCATAACACCGTGGAGCGCGGGCTTCAGCACAAATACAAAAACACCGCGCTCATCCTCTCCACCAACGTATGTGCCATGTATTGCAGGCATTGCTTCCGAAAAAGGATGGTGGGCGTGACCGATGCGGAAACGGCTGCGCTCCTTGAAAGCGTGCTTTCGTATGTACGCGATCACAAGGAGATCGATAACATATTGGTTTCGGGCGGCGATTCGCTCATGCTTAGCAATCGCGTCATCGAAAAGATGTTGTCGGAAATTTCCGAGATCAAGCATGTGCGGTTTGTGCGCTTTGGCACACGCGCTCCGGTGGTGCTGCCCTCGCGGCTTGAAGATCAGGAGCTTTTGGGCATTCTTCGCCGTTATGCGGCAAAAAAGCCCGTTTATGTGGTAACGCAGTTCAACCATCCGAAAGAAATCACGCGGCGTTCCACGCAGGCGGTGCGCAGCTTGCAGGGCTGCGGCGTGGTGGTAAGCAACCAGACGGTGCTTTTGAAGGGCGTAAACGACAACGCGCAAACGCTTGCGGCGCTCATGAACGCACTTACGGGCATCGGTGTGGTACCGTACTATGTGTTCCAGTGCCGCCCCGTGAAGGCGGTGAAGGGGCAGTTTCAGGTGCCGCTTCTTACAGGCGTAGAAATTGTGGAGCGCGCCAAGGGAATGCTCAACGGACACGCGAAGCGCTTTAAGTACGCCATGTCCCACGAAACGGGAAAAATTGAAATCTTGGGAAAAACGACGGACGATCGCGTGCTGTTCAAATACCACCAGCCCAAATACGAAAAGGATACGGGCAGGCTGTTTTCCGCCGATGTCACAAACGGCAGGGGATGGCTTGACGAAGTGCCCGAGGGGCTACTATACTGAACGTAATTCATAAGGCGAGGGATAGGCTCCCCTCGCCTTAAGCAAAAAGGCATACCTTTTCAAAAGAGCAGCATTGAAGTGAAGCGAAACCCGCTTCGGAACGGAGTATTTCATATGTCAGCGGAAAAAATCGCGGCGCTGCGCGCGCGCATGGCGGAGCATGGCATGCATGCCTACATCGTGCCCACATCGGATTTTCATTCGTCCGAGCATATGGGCGCGCATTTCCAGACGCGGCGCTACCTTTCGGACTTTACCGGCTCTGCGGGTACCCTCGTGATAACGCAGGAGGAGGCCGGACTGTGGACGGACGGACGCTACTTTTTGCAGGCCGAGCAGCAAATGGCGGGCAACGGCGTAAAGCTTTTTAAAATGGGCGAGCCGGGCGTGCCCACAGTGCTCAAGTACCTTCAAGAAACCATGCCGCACGGCTGTATCGTAGGTATGGATGGGCGCTGCGCGAGCGCGGCGTACGCAAAATCCGTCCGCATGGCGCTTGAAGAGCAAGAACCCACGCTCGTGCTCGAGCACGATCTCGTAGGTGAAATTTGGGAGGACCGTCCGCCCATTTCCGAAGCGAAGGCGTTCTTATACAGCGAAAAATACGCAGGTAAGCCGCGCACCGAAAAACTAAAGGAGCTTCGCGAGATCATCGCTCAAAAAGGAGCGGATGCGCATCTGCTCACATCGCTCGATGACATCGCTTGGCTGTTCAACATCCGCGGCGACGATATCCTTTACGAGCCCTTGGTCTTTTCGTATGCCGTGGTGGAGCAAAACGCAGCATACCTTTTCATCAACCCCGCGAAGCTTGACGATGCCGCGAAAGCGGAGCTTGCGGCCGATGGGGTAACGCTTCTTCCTTACGAGGAAGTATACGGCTTTGTAAAAAACTACGGAGAAGGCGTAAGTGTACTTCTTTCCGCAGAGATGGTGAACAGTGCGCTTTACGAGCTCGTGAGCGCAAAGGCCATTGTCATCGACGCGCAAAACCCCACGGTCGCTATGAAAACCGTGAAGAACGACGTGGAGCTTGAAAACATGCGCCGCGCGCACATCAAAGACGGCGTCGCGCTTTCGCGTTTCATGCGCTGGCTCAAGGAAAACGTAGGAAAGCAAACCATCACCGAGGTGAGCGCGGGCGAAAAAGTAACCGAATTCCGCGCGCAAATGGAGGGCTTCATATCTCCTTCGTTTGAAACCATCTGCGGTTATAAAGAGCATGGCGCTATCATTCACTACGGCGCAACGCCGCAAACGGATGTGGAGCTTAAGCCGGAGGGGCTGCTGCTTCTCGACTCGGGCGGGCAGTATTTAGAGGGAACCACCGATGTAACGCGTACCATGGCGCTCGGTGCGCTCAGTGATGAGGAAAAGGCGCATTTTGCCTTGGTGCTTCGTGCGATGCTCAGGCTTTCGGAAGCGCGGTTTTTATACGGTGCGCGCGGCATGAACCTCGACATTTTGGCACGCGGGCTGTTTTGGGAGCAGGGGCTTGATTACAAACACGGCACGGGCCACGGCGTAGGGTGCTTTTTGTGTGTACACGAGCCGCCGGTCGGTTTCCGCTGGAACGTGGTGCCCGAGCGCAACGATTCGTGTGTGATCGAGCCGGGCATGATCGTAAGCGACGAGCCGGGCATTTACATTGCCGGAACCCACGGCGTGCGCACAGAGAACCTTGTCGCGTGCCGCGCGGGTGAGGAAAACGAGTTTGGAAAGTTCCTGTACTTTGAAACGCTCACCTTCGCGCCCATCGATTTGGACGCGGTTGATAAAAAGTACCTGACCGATGAGGACATAAGGCGCCTCAACGCCTACCACGCGGAAGTGTACGAGAAGCTTTCTCCTTATATGGATGCGGACGAAAAAGAATGGCTGCGCTGCTACACGCGCGCCATCT
>DLFZ01000102.1:0-6020 GCA_002482435.1 Christensenella sp. UBA7707 | reverse complement strand
GGGTTTTGTGAAGTACCTGTTCATCAACGGAAGTTTTCGAAAAGGAAACACATGGAAGCTTGTGGAAAAAGTCCGGCTTAATTTATTAAGGCTTGACCGCGGCGCGGAAATTAAGGAAATACATTTGTCCGAGTTGCAGCTTCCGCTGTGCATCGGGTGCAGCAACTGCTTTCGCCTGGGCGGGGAAAAATGCCCCCATTACGACAAAGTATCGTCGGTCATCAACGCAATTGCAGACGCCGACGGGGTGATTGTTGCATCATCTACGTATAACATGAGGGAAACGGCCTTGCTGAAAAACTTGTTTGACCACCTGTGCTTCATGCTCCACAGGCCGTACTTTTTTAAAAGCAGGGCACTGGTGCTGACGACCACGGGCGGCGTGGGTGCAAAAGCTGCGGCAAAAAGCATTGTCTCTATGCTGCGGGGCATCGGCTTTAACCGCTGCTATTCGTTGAGCACAGCTTCTTTTAGTTGGAACGCCTATGAACCCAAAGCAGAAACCGTTAAGAAACTGTCCAAAATAGCGGAATGGTTTTACCGGGACGCGGCATCGCAAAAACTATATCACCCATCGACCGATGTTTTGATACCCTATAACCTGTTTCGGGGCATGTCGCTTGCGTACGCCCCGGGAAGCGAATACGAAACCGAGGACGGACGGCATTGGACGCAGGCGGCTCGAAAAAAGCGCGTCTACGACGAAGCCGTCCCGGTCGGTGTTTTTCAAAAGCCGGTCGGCCACCTGTTCTACTGGATCGGGAAAACGGCGGGTAAGATGAAAAGCATGCAGGTTACGTATAAAAAGTGAGTGGCCAGCGCGGTTTTACGTTTCCGCCACGGCGATTTGGATTTACCTGTGCGAAAAAGCCATACAATCCTGTCAACTCCGGCGACATGTGCCGGAGTTTCTGTTTTCTGGGTTCTTTTCGCAGTTCGCAATCGACATATTGCTCTTATAATCGCAATACTCTCTTGCGACGGCTCGCCGGCGGCATTTCGGCTCCGTTGCCCATGACGAGAAATCCGNNCCGTAGGCTTTCGTACCTCTCATGCTTTGCCGCTCGGAAATGCGGAGCATTTTAGGCAAAGTGTGCATTTTTAAAAAAGTGGCGAAGCTGCTTTTTTGACTGTGCGCAAGCACAGAAATAAGGGGCGTTTCCGCCCCTTATTTCTGTGTTGTGCAGTTGCCGAAAAAACTGCCGCTAGCATTTTCTGTAGCTACCGCAAAGGCTCTCGTCGGCGGGTGTGCCCGTGTTGCCGCCCGGCATGGGCTCTACCTCAATGCGGTCAAGCGTACAAATGTGACCATCGCTGTGATACTTGCAACTGGCGACGCGGCACCCAATCGTTTGGCAACCCACATTGGATCTAGACATCGGCTGTTACCTCCCGTTCGATTGGTAAGCCTAGTATGCGCGCGCATCAGGCGCGCTATGCCGCAAACAAAATGGTGGCGCTTGGAAGGCATGGGTTTTTACCCCAAAAAATGCCGTAGGATACCGCTCTTAAAAACCCTTCTCCAAAAGCCATGCGGCTACGTCCTGCGCCTCAGGAGTGGCAAGCGCACCTACCGCGTCCGCCATGGCGCGACTTTCAAACGCGCAGCCCGTAAGCACCTCGGGTAGGCTTAAAACAAACGCCTCGTCCATCGCGTCGCTGTAAGCGCGCACGGCGGTAAGTTTGCCGCGCGAAAAGCTCAGTTGAAGCTCCAGCGCACCCCATGAAAAGCGGTTGTAAAGTTCCATGTCAAACGCGGGGGTTTCACCAAGCCGCCATTCGCGGGAGGCGTGCTTTTGTGTGATGCGCGAAATTGCTTCACGGTCGAGTTCCTCCTCAAGAAGCGTTTCCGCGGGGCCATATTCCTTTGTGAAGGCGTGGATCACGGCGGTTCTTACCTCCTCGATGGTGAGAGAAGGGTAAAAATCGCTCAGGTTGCAAACGCGCGCGCGCACGCTTTCAACGCCCTTGGCGGTGAGCTTGTCTTTTGAGGGCGCGAGGTATTTTGCAAGTTTTTGCATGTCCGCATGCACAAGAAGCGTGCCGTGATGAAGCCCGGCCGTACGCGAAAAGCGAAACGCGTTGCCGGAAAACTTCGCACCGCACTCCGCGGGTGCTTCGCCCGTTTTGCCGAAAGCCAAAATGTCGTTTCGGCCCGTAAAGCGCGCGTCAATGCCAAGCTCGCGCGCAGTGCCGGTGATGACGGAAAGCTGACGAGGCAAATCATAGCCCGTGCGGCTTGTTAGAAAGGTGAAGTTGAGGTTGCCAAGGTCGTGAAATACCGCGCCGCCGCCCGAGGTGCGCCGCGCGAGGCGGCCGCCATCCTGCTCCAACAAGGAAAGCCTGCACTCCTTCCAGGCGTTTTGGTTGCGGCCGATGACTACGGTGTTCTGGTTTTGCCAAAGGTAAAGAAGAAAGCCCTCTTTGTGCGTGTCGAACAGGTATTCTTCAAGCGCGAGGTTGTGCCATGGATCGTTGCTGTTTGTGAGGATCAGCCGGTTCATCGCTCGTGCCGCCTTTCGTAAATGGTTTTGGTCGCGTTTTGCCAAAAAGCATGTGCGCGTACAACAAAGAGCATACTATTTTTTTTCAAAAATCTCAATGTGGCTAATTTTTACTACCATAAATTGCGCGAATGATGATAGAATATACTTAGCTGTCCGTATGCAAAAAACCTGCCTGAACGGCATTTGGGGGCATTTTTCTTCCATTGTCACCCAAAAGGTGCGCTTCGGTAACAAGCCGCAACGAAGCTTTGCGGGCGGTCGCATACAAAAGAGCGTATACCGCGTGTACAGCCGCCGCCATACGCCCGCTTGCAGGAACCGCTTTTTGCCGCTTGCATGGCGACGGGCGCGTTCGACACGAAAAAGTTTTTGCTTTGAGGTGCTGTCGCTTTGGGTGCATATTTGGATCAAACGGAGCTTTATCTGTTCAACAAAGGGGAAAACTGCTATTCGTACCGCAGCCTCGGCTGCCACAGAGTCATTCTTGATGGTTACGAAACGTTCCGCTTTGCCGTTTGGGCGCCCAACGCGCAGCGTGTAAGCGTCGTGGGCAGCTTCAACGGGTGGAACGAATATGCGGATGTGATGCAGCCCTGCGGCACCACGGGCGTGTGGGAAACGCACATCGGCATTGCCAACATCGGCGATATGTACAAATATGCCATTTTGACCGCCGACGGGCGGCTTATCTACAAGGCGGACCCGTTCGCCTTCTACAGCCAGAAGCGGCCGAATACCGCCTCCATTGTGTGGGACATCGGCGGCTATGAATGGAACGATACGCGCTACATGAAGATGCGCCAAGGGCGCGATATGCACGCGGAGCCCATGAGCGTTTACGAGGTGCACCTCGGGTCGTTTCAGGCGGGGCTCAACTTCGACGAGTTGAGCGTACAGCTTGTGCGCTATGCGGCAGATATGGGCTACACCCACATCGAGATCATGCCCGTAAACGAATATCCATTGGACGACAGCTGGGGTTACCAGATCACGGGGTACTATTCCGTTACCTCGCGCTACGGCACGCCGCAGCAATTTATGCATTTTGTGGATGAGTGCCACCGCGCCGGCCTCGGCGTGATCCTCGACTGGGTGCCGGCGCATTTTCCGACCGACATTCACGGGCTGGCGCATTTCGACGGCGGCCCGCTCTATGAGCACCCCAACCCGCAGCGCGGCTTCCACCCGGACTGGAATACGGCGATCTACGACTTCGGCCGCCGCGAGGTCGCCAATATGCTGATCGCCAACGCGCTGTACTGGCTCGACCGTTTCCATGTCGACGGGCTGCGCGTGGATGCGGTGGCGTCGATGCTTTACCTCGATTATTCGCGCAAGCACGGGGAATGGTCGCCCAACCCCGACGGCTCCAACGACAACAAGGACGCGGTGTCGTTCCTGCGCCGCGCCAACGAGATCATCTATGCCGAGCATCCCGGCGCGGTGGTCATCGCCGAGGAATCCACCTCCTGGGCCGGTGTCTCGCAGCCCGTCTTCGCCGGCGGGCTCGGCTTCGGCTTCAAGTGGAANNTGGATGCACGACACGCTCGACTATATGTCGCTCGATCCGGTCTATCGCCCCTGGCACCACAACCGGGTGACCTTCGGCATCACCTACGCCTTCTCCGAGAATTTCGTGCTGCCGCTCTCCCATGACGAGGTGGTGCATGGAAAGGGCACCATCCTCTCGCGCATGCCCGGCGACGACTGGCAGCAATTCGCCAATATGCGCGCCTGCTACGGCATGATGTGGGCCTATTCCGGCAAGAAGCTGCTGTTCATGGGCCAGGAATTCGCCCAGCGCCGGGAATGGAGCGAGGAGCGCTCGCTCGACTGGCATCTCGTCGGCATGGGGCCCTATCATCGCGGCATGCAGCTGCTGGTGCGCGACCTCAACCTGATCTACCGCGACACGCCCGCCCTGCATGTGCGCGACTGCGAGCCGGAGGGGTTCCGCTGGATCGTGGTCGACGACAGCGCGCAATCGGTGTTCGCCTGGGCGCGCTTTGGCGAGGATGACGACGCGCCTGTCGTGATGGTCGCCAACCTCACCCCCGTGCCGCGTCACGACTACCGCGTCGGCCTGCCCCGCGCGGGGCGCTGGCGCGAAATCCTCAACACCGATGCCGATCTCTATGGCGGCTCCGGCATGGGCAATCTCGGCGGCGTGGATGCCACCGAGGAGCCCGCGCATGGACTGCCCGCCAGCGCGCGGCTGACGCTGCCGCCGCTCGCCACGCTGTATTTCAAATGGGAACCGGAAACGCGCGCCGCCGAACGCGACGAGCCGGAACAGAGTAACTGAGGGAGACCACGCGACATGGCACGGCCGACGCTACCCAACGCACCACTGGCCCGCTCCGCGATGGCCTATGTCCTTGCCGGCGGCCGCGGCAGCCGCCTGATGGAACTGACCGACCGCCGCGCCAAGCCGGCGGTCTATTTCGGCGGCAAGTCGCGCATCATCGACTTCACCCTGTCCAACGCCATCAATTCCGGCATCCGCCGCATCGGCGTCGCCACCCAGTATCAGGCGCATAGCCTGATCCGGCATATGCAGCGCGGCTGGAACTTCCTTCGCCATGAGCGGAACGAGAGCTTCGACGTGCTGCCCGCCAGCCAGCGCGTCTCGGAAACCATGTGGTATCTAGGAACGGCAGATGCGGTGTATCAGAACCTCGACATCATCGAGGCCTATGACACCCGTCACATCATCATTCTGGCGGGCGACCACGTCTACAAGCAGGACTACGAGATCATGCTGCAGCAGCACGTCGACTCGGGGGCCGACGTGACCGTCGGCTGCCTCGAAGTGCCGCGGCACGAGGCGAGCGCTTTCGGCGTGATGCATGTCGATGACCGGGACCGCATCATCTCCTTCCTGGAAAAGCCGAAGGACCCGCCGTCCATGCCCGGCCGGCCGGACAAGGCGCTGGCCTCGATGGGCATCTATGTCTTCGAGACCAAGTTCCTCATCGACCAGCTGCGCCGCGACGCCGCCGACCCGCTGTCGACGCATGATTTCGGCAAGGACATCATCCCCTATATCGTCAAGAACGGCACCGCCTCGGCGCACCATTTCTCGCGTTCCTGCGTGCGTTCCGACCAGGAGACGGCGCCCTATTGGCGCGATGTCGGCACGGTGGATGCCTATTGGGAGGCCAATATCGACCTCACCGGCGTGGTGCCGGAGCTCGACCTCTATGACCGCGACTGGCCGATCTGGACCTATGCCGAGATCACCCCGCCCGCCAAGTTCGTCCACGACAGCGAAGGCCGGCGCGGCCAGGCGGTGAGCTCGCTGGTCTCCGGCGGCTGCATCATCTCGGGTGCCGCCTTGCGCAACTCGCTCCTGTTTACGCGTGTGCACGTACACTCCTATAGCCGTCTCGAGGGGGCGGTGGTGCTGCCCGACGTCGAGATCGGCCGCGACGTCCGGCTCAAGAACGTGGTGATCGACCGCGGCGTGAGGATCCCGGCCGGCCTCGTCGTCGGCGAGGATCATCTCGCGCA
>DLFZ01000132.1:10687-14232 GCA_002482435.1 Christensenella sp. UBA7707 | reverse complement strand
TCGTTGCTTCCGTAATCGAGTAAGCGGCAAGTTTCGAATGTGAACGCGCAAGCGGTTTTTTCCGCTTGCGCGTTTTTTGTCACAAGCAATCCGCTTCAGCTCTTCCGGCTACACATCAAAAAATCATTTTTGAGTCGTTTTTTTGGGAGCCGTAGCACCAAGTTTGACAAGCACTATGGATTTGCTCAAAAAGTGACGATATGTATATTAACGGTATGTGTAACTTGCATTGACACGTTACAAACCGGTGGATTGGCCGCATGTTCCGCGCAAAGCGCAGCGGCCGCAAGGAGGAAGCATGAACGAAATTATTCGAAGCCTGCACGCCCGCAAATCCGTGCGCGCATTTGAGCCGCGTCCCATTTCACCTGAAGACAAGCAGGCCATTCTCCTCGCCGCTATGGCTGCGCCCTCGCCCGGCAACCAGCAGCTTTATACCATACTCGACATTACCGATGCATCGCTCAAGGATACGCTCGCGGTTACCTGCGACAATCAGCCCTTTATTTCCACCGCCCAGCTTGTGCTTGTGTTTGTTGCCGACTGTCAAAAGTGGTTCGACGCTTACACCTTGGCGGGGCTTCAGCCGCACAGCCCTGGCATGGGCGACATCGCTCACTCCATTGTGGATGCCAGCCTTGCCGCGCAAAACGCTGTGACGGCGGCAGAAAGCCTTGGCATAGGTTCCTGCTACATCGGTGACATTTTGGAGCAATGCGAGCTGCACCGCTCACTTTTTAATTTGCCACAATATGCCATACCCGCAGTTATGGTCGTGTTCGGCTATCCCACCGAAATGCAAAAAAGCCGACAAAAACCCGAGCGCTGCGATTTGAAGCATATCGTGCACGAAAACGGTTACCGCCATATGGGTGCCGATGAGCTAAAGGAAATGCTTCAAAAAAAGGCAGGCAGCCGCCCTTACGAGGAATGGCTTACGGCATTTCACAACCGCAAATATGCCTCCGACTTCGCCCTTGAAATGAACCGTTCCGTGTTTGAGTACATGAAAGGGTTCACCTTCAAAGGTTAGTTCGTTTTCGTTCAACGTATCTGCGCCCTTTTTTTCAACCTATTTGGACCTTTCTTGCGGCACGCACCGGCGCGGCCGCTTTTTGTTGCTTAGAATTTTTCCGCCCGAACATGCGAAGCGTTTTGAGCAATGCACTTAGCTTCACACAAGCATCGCAACTTGCTTTGCTGCAAGAAAAAAGGGCACGGATCGCTCCGTGCCTTTTCTTTGATTCAACGGCGCATTACTGCAGGTCGTTGAGCTTCTTGTAGTAGTCGTACTTCTCCTTGGCTTCCTTTTCGGCGCGGTTGAAGAGCTCTTCCGCCGCCTGCGGGAACTGCTTTTGCAAAGAGGCATAGCGCACTTCGCTGCGGATGAAGTCCTGATAGTCGGCCTTGGCTTCCTTGCTGTCGAGCACGAAGGGGTTCTTGCCCTGATCCGCAAGATCCGGGTTGTACCTGTACAGCGGCCAGTAGCCCGCCTCTACGGCGCGCTTGGCTTCCGCCTGCGACTTGCCCATGTTGATGCCGTGGTTGATGCAGGGCGCGTACGCAATGATCAAAGACGGTCCCTTGTAGGCTTCGGCCTCGGTGAGCGCCTTGAGCCACTGGTTCTGGTTGGCACCCATGCTGACCTGCGCAACGTACACGTAGCCATAGCTCATGGCCATCATGCCAAGGTCTTTTTTCTTGGTGCGCTTGCCCGCCGCAGCGAACTTCGCAACCGAGCCGGTGGGGGTCGCCTTGCTGGATTGGCCGCCCGTGTTGGAGTACACTTCGGTGTCGAGCACGAGCACATTTACATCTTCATTCATGGCCAGAACATGGTCAAGACCGCCGTAACCAATGTCGTATGCCCAGCCGTCGCCGCCGAAGATCCAGATGGACTTCTTCACAAGAAGGTCGGCGTTATCCAGCACTTCTTTCGCAAGCGCGCAGGCATCGCAGGTGCAGACCTTGCCGTTTTTCAGCCATTCAGCTTCCCATTCGGTGCCGGTCATATCCAAGCCTTCCTTGCAGGCCTCAAGGAGCTTCGCGGAAGCGGCCTTGGAGCCTTCGGCATCGTTCATGTTATCAAGCCACTCCGTGCCCACCGCCTTAACGGCGTCATCCACGTACTCTACGGCGATCAGTTTCCTCACAACGTCCGCAAGCTTTTCGCGCCTGTGGTTGGTGGCGAGGTTGATGCCATAGCCGAACTCGGCGTTGTCTTCAAACAGCGAGTTCGCCCATGCGGGGCCGTGGCCCTTTTCGTTGACGCAGTAGGGGCAGGTAGGCGCGCTGCCACCGTAAATGGAGGTACAGCCTGTAGCGTTTGCAATTACCATGCGGTCGCCGTAAAGCTGGGTAACGGTTTTGATGTACGGGGTTTCGCCGCAGCCTGCGCAAGCGCCCGAGAACTCAAACAGGGGCTTTTTGAATTGGCTGCCCTTGACGGTTGCGGGATTGAGCTCCACTTTCTTGTCGGAGAGCTTCTGCGCGGTTTCCCAGTTTTTCTCCTCGCGCTCGAGAACGGAAGTGAGGGGAACCATGGTGAGCGCCTTGTTCTTGGCGGGACACACATCGGCGCAGTTGCCGCAGCCGGTACAGTCGAGCGGGGAGATCTGGATGCGGAACTTATAGCCCGCAAGCTCCTTGCCTGTGGCGGGGATGGTTTCGAACGTATCGGGAACCTGTTCACCTTCACCAACGAGGAACGGACGAATGACCGCGTGCGGGCAGACGAGCGAGCACTGGTTGCACTGGATGCAGTTTTCCTTGATCCACTGCGGTACATCCACGGCGATACCGCGCTTTTCGTACTGCGTTGTGGCTGTGGGAACGAATCCGTCGGGTGTGAAGCTCGAAACGGGCAGCTTATCGCCGCTTTGCGCAAGCACGGGCTTGATGAAAGCGCCAAAGTACTTGTCGGTGGTGGTGGCGATGGGGGCTGCACCCTCCGTGGTGGTCGCCCACGAGTCGGGGTAGTTGATTTGCTTCAAGCCGGTAAGGCCCGCATCGATGGCGGCGTAGTTCATCTGCACGACGGCGTCGCCCTTCTTTTCGTAGGACTTCTTGGCAGCGGCCTTCATGAAGGAAACGGCATCTTCCACGGGAATGATGTTGGCGAGCTTGAAGAAGGCGGACTGCATGATGGTGTTGATGCGGTTGCCCATGCCGACTTCGCGTGCGATGGCGATGGCGTCGATGTTGTAGAACTTGAGGTGCTTTTTGGCGATGATGTTCTTCATCGCGGCGGGCAGCTCGCATTCCATCTGCTCAAGCGTCCACTCGGAGTTGAGCAGGAGCACGCCGCCTTCTTTGATACCCTCAGCCACGTCGTAACGGGTGACGTAGGAGGGGTTGTGGCAAGCCACAAAGTCAGCATGGTCGATGAGATAGCTCGACTGAATGGGGGACTTGCCAAAGCGCAAATGCGATACCGTAAGGCCGCCGGATTTTTTGGAGTCATAGGCGAAGTAGCCCTGCGCGTACATATCGGTATGGTCGCCGATGATCTTGATGGAGTTTTTGTTCGCGCCCACGGTGCCGTC
>DLFZ01000132.1:5096-10619 GCA_002482435.1 Christensenella sp. UBA7707 | reverse complement strand
ATGCCCACGGTGAAGTGGTTTTTGGGCTGCGCAGCGGCAAGGTTTTCGTACACGGCCTTGACCATGGAGGGATTGTACTCCTTGGAACCCAAGCCGTAACGGCCGCCGATGACCTTAATGTCGGTCCTGCCGGCTTCAGCAAGCGCGGTAATAACATCCTGGTAAAGGGGCTCACCCAAAGCACCGGGCTCCTTGGTGCGGTCGAGCACGGAAATGCGCTTGACGCTCTTGGGAATGGCAGCAAGCAGCCTGTCAGCCGCGAACGGACGATACAGGCGTACCTTGATAAGGCCCAGTTTTGCGCCCTTCTTGTTCAGGTACGAAATGGTTTCTTCGGTGACTTCCGCACCGCTGCCCATCATGATGATGACGTTCTCCGCGTCGGGCGCGCCGACGTAGTCGAACAGCTTGTAGCTGCGGCCGGTGACCTTTGCGACTTCGCCCATGTAGTGCTCTACGAGTTCGGGAAGGGCGTTGTAGTATTTGTTGGCGGCTTCGCGGCCTTGGAAGTAAATGTCCGGGTTCTGTGCGGTGCCGGCCTGATGCGGGTGCTCGGGGTTGAGCGCACGGGCGCGGAACGCCTTTACGGCTTCGGCATCGAGAAGTTTCCCCATGTCGGCATAGTCGATGGAATTGACTTTCTGCACTTCGTGGGAAGTACGGAAGCCGTCAAAGAAATGCACGAAAGGAACGCTGCCCTTGATGGCGCTCAGGTGCGCGACAAGCGCAAGATCCATGACTTCCTGCACGGAGCCGGAGGCAAGCATGGCAAAACCGGTTTGGCGGGCACTCATTACGTCACTGTGATCGCCGAAGATGGAAAGCGCGTGCGCCGCAAGCGCGCGTGCGCTCACATGGAACACGCCCGGCAGAAGCTCGCCGGAAATTTTGTACATGTTGGGAATCATGAGGAGCAGGCCCTGCGAGGCGGTGAACGTGGTGGTCAGCGCGCCCGCCGCAAGGGAACCGTGCACGGCACCCGCCGCGCCGCCTTCCGACTGCATTTCAGCAATGCGGACCTTCTGGCCGAACAGGTTGGTTCTGCCGTTGGCCGCCCACTCATCGGCTACCTCGGCCATGGGTGAGGAAGGGGTGATGGGGTAGATTGCAGCAACGTCGCTGAACGCATACGCGACGTGCGCCGCAGCGGTATTGCCGTCGATCGTCATGGTTTTTGCCATTCTATGTATCCTCCTGTTTTGTTTTCAAGCCCTATGGAACAAGTAAGAGAAGCGGGACCAAGCGCACGGCGAGCCGCGCGAGCACATCCTAGCCCTCGAAAACGCCGCTCACGGCCTAGCTTATAAGGCCATGTCGAAGAAAAGCCCGTTTTCGGCTTGGAATCCGCTACTATTATATAAGTATGGTCTGCGGGTGTCAAGGCAAATACAGCCGTTTTGCAAGAGCTTTTCGACAAAATGAAGGAAATATTTCAACGTTGTTTCGTGCTGTTTTTTTGCATAGGTATACCTTGCTATGTGCTTTAAACCCATAAGTAAATTTTATGTCACATCCTTTCTTGCTCTCACTTTCGCGAATTTTGCAACGAACCGCCTCCGTGCATTTTTACGGCATCTTGTTAATTTTTCAACGACCGTCGTCATGTTGTTTCGGATTTTGCCATAATTTGGTAAATATTCTTTTGGTTTTGTGCCTTTGTTCAGAGACGTGCCGTTAAAAAAATCACGGCAAAAAATTTGTGTACACTTTTGTGTACACAAGCGATTGTATTCAATAAAATTTACAATTTGCCGCAATTTGTATGTTGAAAGCGCACACATCCTGTATTATAGTTATACAAGGAAATCCTTTTCCGATCATTGATTAGGAGAAAAAATTATGCCTGCCAAAATGAAAATTCGTTCTGCCTACGCCTCGCTCCCCTCTGCGGAACGCAAGGTTGCGGATTTTATCCTGCAAAATCCCGAAAAGGCCTCTCTCATGGTCATCAACGAAATCGCTGAGGCCTCGGGCGTTAGCGTACCGTCTGTAACGCGTTTGGCGAAAAAGCTCGGTTACAAGGGCTTCCTCGATTTCCGCGTCGCGCTTGCCTCGGGCAATTCTTCGCTCGACTCTCTTAAGAGCGACCCCGTTCAACCCGGCGATCCCGACAATGTCGTTGTTGACAAAGTGTTTCTTGCTTACATGCGCGCCATCGAAGATACCTTAAAGGCTCTCGATCGTGAAAAGCTTTCAGAGCTTGCCGATCACATCCTTGCAGCAAAGCGTATTTTTATTTTCGGAACCTCCATTTCCGCAATGCTTGCAAAAGACCTTGTGATGCACCTCAACCTTTCGGGTTACGATGCCATCGACGTCAACGACCCCGTTGTAATGGAGCTTTATGCCAAGCGCTTCTCGCCAAGCGATGTGTTCTTGGGCATCTCCCGCAGCGGCCGCACCAAGCTTCTTCTTGACTCGCTCAAGGCTGCCAAGCAAAAGGGCGCCTACTGCGCGTTTATCAGCAATTATGTAAACTCCCCCGCGTCGGCGCTTGCCGATTCGTTCTTCTGCACCTCCCGCGTGGACGATGTAAAAACCATTGTCGGCCGCGAAACCAATGTTTCCATGTATACGCTTGTGGGTGCGCTTTTGGTGTTGCTTGCGCGCAAGCGGCCGGAAACCATCATCGACTGACGCTGCTTTTTGAAAGCGCAACGGCGTATGCCGCGCGGCCCGCGCCGCGCGGCATCTTTGTTTTCCTTTGGCCATCCTTGCGGCTGCTCGCCAAAAGTGGTATACTTTTTTCAATGTATACTTACTTACTTATAAAAAGCGGTACTTTTTTCAAGGGCGTGGCAACATGATTTTTTCCGACTACCATACCCATACGGTTTACAGCCACGGCACGGGCAGCTGCGAGCAAAACGTTCTTGCCGCAATAGAACGCGGGCTTTCGCGCATCGCCATCAGCGAGCACGGTCCCGCGCATCTTTTTTATGGAGTACGAAATGAGCGGCTGCGCGCGCTGCGCCGGGAGGTTGACAGCCTTGCCTGCCGCTACGCAAACGATATAGAAGTGCTGTTGGGCCTCGAGTGCAACTTGACCGACTTTGGCGAATGCGATGCACCCGACGACGCGCCCGCTATGTGCGACGTGCTGCTTCTTGCTTTTCACAAGGGCGTGCTTTTAAAAAGCCCCTTCATGCGCCGGCTCGGCGGCGAGGCTTTCGGTTTCACGAAAAACGATCCCATAAAAACCGCACAAGCGCTTTTAACTGCCGCCGAAAAATACCGCATCACTGCATTTTCGCACCCGGGACTTTATGTGAAAAGCGATATCGCCACCCTTGCAAAAGGTGCCGCGGAGCTTGGCGTGCTTCTTGAAATCAACGGCGCGCGCGTCACCATGAGCAAGGAAGAGCTGGAGCTTGCCAACGAGCTCGGCGCAAACTTCCTCATTGGGAGCGATGCGCATAAGCCAAAAAATGTGGGCAACTTCACGCTTGCACTCGATGCTGCGCGAGAAGCCGGCGTAATTGACGGCGTGCTCAACTATGTGCCGGATCTTCCGGAGCCTATCTTTTTGCCGGGCTATGCTTCCGAAGTGCGCGGCGTAGGCGCCGAAAGCTGAACCACGTGCTTGCTTTTCTACGCCGGGCTTCCCGGCGGGGTTTTGATCTTTTCCGCAACAGCAAAGCACCTTCGATTTTTTGAAGGTGCCTTTTTATCATCGTTTTGTGCGGATCAGAAAAAGCGGGGCCGTTCAATACGCAGCAAAATTTCGTTATTTAATAATTCCGTTTTCGTACACCGGCACAACATCAGTCAAGTCCTGCTTGAAGCAGAACTCCACATCCTTCTCAAAGCCCATTTTCTGAAGGTATGCGTAGTGCTTGGTCATGGAAAGGTCGGCTCGGCCACCGAGCCAGTCCGCATAGATCATGCTGCAAATTAGCGTAAGGTCGCTCATTTCAAGCGGTGCGGAAGCGTTTCGAACAAGCGCATCCGCAATGGCGCCCGCCGCGCAGATGTCGTCCGCCGAAACGAGGCCGTCTGTGCCCGCGCACGCGATGATGATGTCCTCCCCCAGCGAAAGCGCCTTTTTTGCCACGGCAGTGCGGTTGATCATGCCGCCGATCAAAACATTTTTTGCGTCCTGCACGGCATGGATGGCAACGGTGCCGTTGGTGGTGCTGAACACAACGCTCTTCCCGGCCACGTTTTCAGGAGAAAACTCAAACGGAGAATTGCCGAGCGCAAACCCGTTGATTTTAAAGCCGCCCCGCTCGCCCGCAAGCACACAACCGCCGCCAAGCCTTGAGGAGATGGCGACTGCGGTTCCCGCATCGATCGACGGCACCACTTGATTTGCACCGTTTTTGATGGCGCAGATGATGCTGGTGGTTGCCCTGAGTACGTCCACAACAATTACGGTTTTGTTGGCAAGGCTGTTGCTTGCCACCTTTACCGTATGGGAAAACGTTTCGACCCGCATAGAACTCCTCCTTGAAGGGATTGACAGAACGAAACGTCCGAGTTTCCCTTTTCTTATATTTTAGCAAAACAGCGTGGTTTTTGCAACTGGGGTCGCGCTGATTCGACGCTCACACCCTTTTTGTGTCGTTATTTTTTTACAAAACTATGCTGGTACTACCTTTGCTTTGTGCCGGGGAGAGTTCATTCTATTCTTCCGGCGATACAAGGCGGTTTGCTTTCATGCATTTTTTGCGAAGGTTTGCGTTCGGCTGCCGCATACAGTTTATTCTCCCCACACTGGCCGCTTTCATGAAGTTTTCTTCTTATTTTCGGTGTCCCTTTAAGCGAATGCCGCGTACGCAAACAAAAGCGCTGCGGCTGTACCCACAACGCCAGCAAGGAGCGCAACCGGTACCGTGTAGCGTGTTTTGGTAACGCCAACCGCACCGAAATAAAGCGCGATGGTATAAAAAATGGTTTCCGTGGAGCCGAGCATGACCGATGCCGCATAACCGGAAAACGAGTCCACACCGTAGGTGTCAAATACATCTTTCAAAAGCGCCATGGAAGCGCTTCCGGAAAACGGGCGCAGCACAAACAGCGGCACGAGCTCTCGTTTTAGTCCCACGGCTTCGAAAGCGGGGGCAACAAAATTTACAAACGCCGCAAGAGCGCCCGAGGCACGAAGCACCGTGAGCGCCGCCATCATCGCCGCCATGGGGGGGAGCACCTGCAAAAGCATGGGCAGGGCTTCCTTGGCACCCGTAATAAACGCCCCGTAAACATCCGTTTTTTTGAGATAGGCGTAAACGAGGAGCGCAAGGATGAGCGCAGGTATAAGGTAGTTCATCGTTTTCTCAACACCCGCGCCATCAAAAAGGCTGCAAAAAACGCCAGCGCGGAAGAAACAAGCGTTGGCAGAACCACCGCATAAACATCCTGCGAGCCGTACACCGCGCGCATCGCGAGGACATTGGTGGGCAAAAGCTCTATGGCGGCGGCGTTGAGGCACAAAAACATGCACATATCATGCGTGGCAACCCCCTTTTGGGGGTTTGTTTTTTCGAATTCGTGCATGGCCTTGAGCCCAAAAGGCGTGGCCGC
>DLFZ01000132.1:0-5056 GCA_002482435.1 Christensenella sp. UBA7707 | reverse complement strand
CGAATCCGGAAACAGCCCTTTAAACACGGGTTTCACCGCGCGCGAGAGCGAATCCACAAGCCCCGCCTCCTTAGCCACGTTCATAAGCCCCATCCACAGCATGTACGCGCCCATCAAAGAGAGGCAAAGCGTTACCGCATCCGACATGCCGGTAACGAGTGCATCCGCAGCACCACCGGGGTCGCCGTTGAGCGCGCCCGCGATAAGCCCCCCGGCCAGCATCAGCCCCCAAAGCCAGTTCATCACGCAAACCACCTCAAAAATGTTTATGAGGCGGACGGGAGGAATACAACAGCACGCAAAAGGCGTGCTATAATGGAGTGTGGTTGCGGCACGCCCTTCTGCTTGTTATTCTTTGTAGAGAGGCGAATCAAATAGGAGATACGGATCATTTGTGCGGCGCTCATATAAGCGGCAACTTTTCAGGTAATTTTGAACTGCTATTGTATTTTTGGGGGGTACGAACCATGAAAGGCAGCTTTTCCGAGGTTAAGTTATTTCAAGTAAAACCCGACAGACTGGATGAATTTGAACTGCTCATCGCACATGTTGCAGACGAGCAAAAACAACAGCAAGGCTGTCTTGATATCAAGTATGTGAAACGGTTCTTCATCTTCGACGAAATCGGCAGCCCACCGAGGGAGTTGACGAAAATCGTAAAATGCGTAAAGTACTTTTCCTATTGGGAGTTCGACAATATGGAAAACTACAGCAAAGCGGTTAAATGGTTCTTTTCAAACTATGAAAAGCAGCTTCAAAAGCTGCTGATTATGCCATTTGATATAAATTGCGGAACTTCCATTTATTGATTTGATTCATCACTGCGGCTTCTATTTGTACCCTGCGCCAACCGAACTTGAACGCCCCTGTGTAAGCAGAGCATCTCTTCATGTTGCTTGCATGGGCGTTAGATCAAACTGCGCATCCTGCCGGAGAATTTTTGCTGTAGCACATGCAAAAACGGGCAATTCTGCCCGTTTTTTTACGCTATGCTTTCCATGGCTTTTGCGGCGCTCTTTTTCCGCTTTCCGCATCGCTTGTTGCGCCTTTGTCGCTTCCTATCATTTAACACATTTCATTGATTGAATATTCACTTTTGTATTTTAAATACACAACCTGCCCGCCAGACGCCTTAAGCCTTGCTTCAAACGCGGGACGTGAAGCCTCGAATTCACGCGTCCACTTATACATCAAGCACAGCATTTTGATGTCGGATTTGTAATGGCATTGTTCGAGTCCAAGGCATTGTTTTATGAAGCGCAGAAAAATAAGCGCTTTTCGCAAGGGAAGCGGCGGGTCGAGAAAAACGATGCTTTCCGCCCACGCAAGAATTTCCGCGTACGATTCCCGCAAGGTTCCCTCAAAAATCCACGCGCCCGTAAGGTCAACTTGCCGCAGAACCTCCATTTGCTCCTGAGGCGTGCGCTTGCGGCGGCTTTTGCCTTCGCCCTCGTGTGCCACGCAGTCAAGCTCATAATGCGGTATGCCCGTTTTTCTACAAAGCCGCCTTGCAAGCGTGGTTTTGCCCGCGCCTACGGAGCCGATGATGAGGATTTTTCTCGCGGCTTTCCCTACCTCAAAAGCCGGGTCCGCCATGTTCGCCCTCCTTGAGCTTCAGCGCAAGCGCGTACGCTTCGTTGCGCGGCACGTCCAAAACAGCGCTTGCCTGTTTGGCGGCGTCCTTGGCGCTTACGCCCCGGTTCAAAAGCTGCAAAATGTACTCTTCGAGCCTTTCGGGTGCGGCTTCCACGGCATCCGTTTCCGACACACCGCCCACGGCAAGCACGCATTCGCCTTTTGGCGGTTCCTCCGCATAGCGTGCGGCGAGAGAGGAAAGCGTGCCTCGTACGGCCTCCTCGTGGAGCTTTGTGAGCTCGCGCATGAGTGCTGCGGGCCGCTCACCATAGGTTTCATAAAGCTCGTCGAGCGTCGCCTTGATGCGAAGGGGGCTTTCGTAAAAAAGAAGCGTCCCCGGGTGGCGCGAAAGCTTTGCGAGGCATTCGCGGCGCTCTTTGGTTTCGCGCGGCAAAAACCCGGCAAAGCAGGCGTTTTGCACGGGAAGCCCGCTCATCACAAGCGCAAGAAGCGGTGCGGAAGCGCCGGGTAGTACCTCAAACGGCACATTTTCGCGGATGCAAGCCGCAACGAGCCGCTCGCCGGGATCGGAAATGCCAGGAAGTCCTGCGTCGCTCACATAGGCCACGCGTTCGCCCGCTTTTACCTTTTGAACGATCTCCTCTGCGCGCTTTGCCTCGTTGTGGGTATGGCAGGAGAAAAGCGGCTTTTGAAGCCCGAGGTGCTTTAAAAGCGCGCCGCTTCTTCGGGTATCCTCGGCATACACGCAATCCACCTCGCCAAGGGTGCGGACGACGCGCAGGGTAATATCCTCGAGGTTGCCGATTGGGGTGGCGCAAAGGTAGAGCTTCGGTTCGAGCATGGTTCCTCCGATCAAGGGTGCGCGTTCCGCACGCCGTTTTTCGCTGTTGTTAGAGTTTCTTTTTGTCCCTTTCGTTTTCAAGAAAAGAAGGTGTGTACCTAAAGCGTCATGGATTGCGCATCGCCCATATCGTTGAGAAGAAGCGGCGTTTCCCACACCATACCCGCGCGTCCGCCTTTTTTTGCTTGCAAAAGCACAACGTGCGGCGGCGTGCCGCGCTTGGTAAACACAAGCTGTGCGCGCTTCACCGCAAAGCGGTTTTCCCCTAACGCATGGCAGGCCTGCGCAAACAGCGAGGCAGGGTATACCATAAAAAGGCGGCCGCCGTTTTTGATAAGCCTGTTTGCGCACGCGGCGACATCGTAAACCGTACATTCCTCCTGATGGGTACTCATGCGCCTTTGTGGATCGGCACTTTTTGTGCCGCCCGCAAAGTAGGGCGGGTTGCTTACCGCCGCGTCGAAGTTTTCAAACCCGGGTTTGGCGGCAAGGGTTCGAAGGTCGGCATGATTTATGCGGATTGCTGCTTGCTGCCCGTTCAGCTCCACACTTCGCCGTGCCATATCGCACATGCTTTCGTCAAGCTCCACGGCATCAAAGCACGCACCGATTTTGGCGTTGATCAAAATAGAGAGGATGCCCGTTCCCGCGCCAAGGTCGAGAAACATTTCATTGCTTTTCGAGCGCACGAAGTTTGCAAGCAGCACTGCATCGGTGCCGTAGGTGAACCCACGCGTGTCGCGAATGATTTTTAAATTTTGAAAGCCAAGGTCCTCCACGACCTCGTGCTCAAAAAGCTCCATGCGCCCTCCATGGAAACCGTATGGTTTTGTTTTCATTATACCCGACGAGCGCGCGTTTTGGAAACGCCAACGCAAGCCGCCAATGAAAATGCAGAGGTTTTGGCATATTTCGGTTGACAAACGCAAAATCTATCGCTAAACTCAAGCTATCATATCGCGACGACGGAAAGAGTACGCGTAGAACTCCCTTTTAGAGAACCGGCGGTTGGTGCAAGCCGGCAGGGTATGGCGCGGAACATGGCTCCCGAGCGACTGCCGCCAAAAGGCATTTCATTTTTGCCCTTGAAGCGGAGCGGGCTTCGCCCGATACAGCGGAAGCAAATAAGCCCTGCGTGTTTTTGCGCGGGGGAAACAGGGTGGTACCACGGTGCAAGCCGTCCCTTGGCCAATGCGGCCTTGGGGCGTTTTTTGTTTTTCAAACGAAATAACTTTGCCCGCTGAGCGGGCGCGGGAGGTTTTTATGGCGGAACACAAAAGCTACTACATCACAACACCCATTTACTACACGAGCGGGAGCCTGCACATCGGCCACAGCTACACCACCGTGGCGGCAGACGCGATTTCGCGTTACAAGAGGATGACCGGCTACGACGTGTACTTTTTGACCGGCTCCGATGAGCACGGCCAAAAGGTGGAGCGCAAAGCAAAGGAGAAGGGCGTAACCCCCAAGCAGTATGTGGACGAAATCGTCGCGTCGTTTCAAAACGTTTGGAAGGCGCTCGACATTTCCTACGACGGCTTTGTGCGTACGACCGACGATTACCATGAAAAATGCGTGCAGAAGATCTTCAAAAAGCTCTACGAGCAGGGCGACATTTACAAGTCCTCCTACAAGGGGCATTACTGCACCCCCTGCGAGGCGTTTTGGCTGGAGCGTCAGCTGCAAAACGGCTTGTGCCCGGACTGTGGCCGCCCCGTGGAGCTTGTGGAGGAAGAAAGCTATTTCTTCCGTTTGAGCAAATACGCGTCAAGGCTCATCGAGCACATCAAGGCGCATCCGGAATTTATTCAGCCGGAAAGCCGCGCCAACGAAATGCTCAACAACTTCCTGCTTCCGGGCCTTGAGGACCTTTGCGTTTCGCGCACCACGTTTAAGTGGGGCGTTCCGGTGGAATTTGACCCCGGCCATGTGGTATACGTTTGGGTGGACGCACTTTCCAATTACATCACAAAGCTTGGGTACCTTACCGAGGACAATTCCCTTATGGAAAAGTTCTGGCCCGCAGACGTGCACCTTGTGGGCAAGGAAATCGTGCGCTTCCACACCATCATATGGCCCATCCTTTTGATGGCGCTTGGTCTGCCGCTTCCTAAGCAGGTGTTCGGCCACGGCTGGCTCGTGCTCGACGGCGGCAAGATGAGCAAAAGTAAGGGCAACGTTGTGGATCCGTTAAAGCTCATCGACCGCTATGGTGTGGATGCGATTCGTTACTTCTTGCTNNCTCATCGACCGCTACGGCGTGGATGCGATCCGCTATTTCCTGCTTCGCGAAGTGCCTTTTGGCAGCGACGGCATTTTTTCCAACGAGGCGCTCATCTACCGCATCAACAGCGACCTTGCAAACGACCTTGGCAACCTTCTTTCCCGCACGGTGAGCATGGTGGAAAAGTATTTTGCCGCAACGCTCCCCGCGCCGAGCGTTTATGTGCCGGAGGAGGACGATGAACTTATCGCCCTCGCGCGAAACCTCCCAAAGATCGTGGAGGAAAACATGAACGCCTTAAGGCTGCCCGAATCGCTTGAGGAGATTTGGAAGCTCATCGGCGCCTGCAACAAGTACATCGACGTAACAAAGCCGTGGGTGCTCGCCAAGGA
>DLFZ01000079.1 GCA_002482435.1 Christensenella sp. UBA7707 | reverse complement strand
AAAGTACGCTAAGTGGCCCGTAGACCCGCGACGAAGGCGCAGCATAAAACCGTTCCGCGGCTTCCTTTTGAAGCATGAGCGTCATGGAGCGTATGGGGTAACCGCCGCTTAGAAGCGCCATGCAGATGGGTGTTGTTACATAGTAGGGCAAGTTGGCGGCAATGTGAAAGCCTTCGCGAAGAAAAACCTCAGGAAGCGCGTGAAGGTCAAACTTCAAAAAGTCGCCGTGAAAAAGAAGCGTATTTTGCGCTTCCTTAAGCCGTTCCGAAAGCACGCGGAACATTGCCGCGTCGATTTCCACGGCTACAAGGTTTTTTGCGCACCGCGAAAGTGGGATCGTGATTGCGCCAAGCCCCGGACCAATTTCAAGCACGTTCTCACCGTCGATGCCGGCCACGTCAAGAATGGCGTTCACCGCGCCGTCGTCGCATAAAAAATTCTGCCCGAGCGCCTTGTTGGGCGTCAGGCCGAATTCTTGTAATAGTTTTTTCGTTTCCGCAGCGCTCATCAGCCCACCTTCACATAGATGGTAACGTTGTATTTGCGCCCCCAGCGCACTGCCTCGCGCTCCGTGTTGAACCAAAGGTCGATGGCGTTGGACTTCTCTCCCGAATAGTTGCGGAATGCGCCTGTGTCCAGCGCGGTGCCGTAACCGTATCCGGGAACATAAATTTGCGTGTAATAAGGGATGAGTTTGGGGTTTACGGCAATGGTGCCAAGCTTTGGCCTCGTGCCGGTAGAAGTACGGGTGCCGCTGCAATAGCCTGTAACCGCGTGTACGGTGACTTTCTTCCAGCCGTTTACGCCGTCGGAAGGGCGTACAATGTTGTGGCGGTTGAAGGTGCGCCATTCGCCCACATAGTTCGTTTGATAATGCACCTTGGTGCCTACGCGCACAACTTCGTCTACCGCGGGCTCGATCACCATCTGGTCAACGATCGTACGCGATACGACGACGCCGTTTTTGGTAATGACCCTGCGCGTGACTTCCTTAAGGCCGTTTTTGCCTTCCTGCACCACAATGGGATCCTTGTAGTTGTACATCGAGTCGTCTTTGATGGTAACTTCGCGATAGTAAAGGGGAACGAGATTGTCATCCGGATCGTAGGGGTAGGAAATTTCCACATCGATGTGTTGAATTTTCATACCGGGCGTGACGTCTTCGAAGGGCTGGTTGGATACCTCGTCCTCCACGCCAAGTTTTACGCCAGCAAGGTCGAGCGCCTGCCCCACGGTGCCGCCTGTTACCCGAAGAAGCGTAACATGGCTTAAGGATTCTACCGCAACCGGAAACGCGCGCGCGATTTGAATCGTCATGCCGTCTTTCAGAAGCGTGTCGCCTGCTTGGGAAAGCGTATCGTCCTGTGCAAGCGAGAAGCCGCTTCGCGAGAGGAAGTCACTTACAGATGCTTCTCGTGCGGTAAACTGCACCGTCGCACCGTCGGCTGATACGGAAACGTTGCGCATTTCGTCGTCGGCGTGTAGGGCAAACAGACAATATAGAAGTGAAGCGGCAACCGCCAAGCCCATAAAAATATCAAACACCAAAAGAAGCGGCCGCCGGCCGCCTGGTATTTGAGGTAGGGGCAGCGCTTTCGCGCGGGACAGTGTGACGCCAAAGTTTTCGGAAGCATGGCGAAGGCGCTTGCCAAGCGGTGCAAAAAAGCGTTCAAGGAAAAGCGCTGTGCCGCGTTTGGGACGCGCCGCTTCGATTGCTGAGTATTTTTTCGGTTTTTTTCGCAGATTGAGCATGAAACCTCCCTGAAACAATAAAAACATTTTAACAGCGCCGAAAAGGCGTGTCAAATGAACGAAATATGGCGGCTTTGCGTTGTTGTACTTAGGCGCGCTGCGGGAGAGCCATATATACTGTAAAGTATTGCCATATATGCGCAAATGATACAAAAAGGCGGCTCCCGGCCTTTTCGGGAGCCGCCTTATGAAAGAAACGTTGCTAGGATGAAACTCAGCTGCCCCGCAGCGTGTCGACTATGCTGTCGGTGATGGGGATGCCCGCGGCGCTCAGGCAAAGAATGGCCGCACCCTTCACGGGCACATCCAAAAGCGGGTGTGTAAGCATGCAGTTTTTCTCTTCAAGAAAGCGCGAAAACGGTTCGAGAAGCCATTTTCCCGCGCGGAAGGTTCCTCCCGCAAAGGAGACCTTAACGGGCGAGTCCCGAAAGGAAAGTTTTGAAAGCAAGCCGGCGCACAGAAGGGAAAGCTCCCTTGCGGCATGCTCATAAAGCGCGGCGGCCGAAGTGTCGCCGTCGTTTGCGGCGGCCTCAAGAAGAAGCTGGAGCTTGGCAAATCTGCGGCGCCCGCCCGTGTGGGCATGTTCCGCCCATTCCATCAGTTCGAAAGCAGAGCGAACGCCAAGGCGCTTGGCAAATGCCGTGTGGAGTGCGGATCGCTCTGCGCGTCCATCGTCCTGCTTGCAATATAGCTCCATGGCCTTTACGCCGAGCCAATACGAAGAGCCCTCGTCTGAAAACATGGGCGAATAACCGCCGCAGCGTGCCGTACTTCCTTGTGAATCTAGCCCGCAGGCGATGGAGCCTGTGCCGGATACGGCTACAATGCCCTCGCCTCCGCCGTGCGCAGCATAAAGCGCGCAAAACGAATCGTTCACAACTACGGCGTTTTTGCATAACGCAACAAGCTGCTCGGTGAGCTGCGCGTCAAACGCGGGCCGTTCGCCGACGGAGGAAAGGCAAAAAGCCGCCTGCTTCAATTCCGCCCACGTCGCGCCGGTCTGCGACAAAAGCGCCTGTATCCCCTCGTGTAAAACCGCTGTCACTGCGCTCACGCCGATGTCGCAGTAGGCCGAAGGCCCCACGCTGAGGACGCCGTGCTGCATGCCGCGCGCATCATAAAGCGCAAGCTTTGTTTTGCTTCCGCCACCGTCCACAGCCAAATAAAATTCCATACGGTTCTCCTTAAATTGTTGCGGCACTCTTTACATATTTAAAGTAAATGATATAATAAAGCCAACATTCTAAACTCAGTTAATTAATTCTATCCAATTTCAAAGGAATAGGCAAGTATGCGCGCATATACCGCACAAAAATTAAAGGCGGAAAACAGGCAGCGGGCATTTTTATTGATTGCCGAGCGCCGTGCGCTCTCCAAATCGGAGCTTGCAAGTACGCTTGGGTTCAGCGCGCCCACCGCCGGAAAAATCATCGACGACTTTTTACAAAAAGGTATTGTGCGCGAGGTCGGCGCGGTGCCAACGGACTTTGGCAGGCCTCCGTATTTGATGGAGCTTGTGCCCGACGCCAACTTTTACGCGGGCGTTGTGGTTGAGGGCGCTTATATAAAAATCGGCATTCTGAACCTTGCACATGAACTTGTGGCTGTTTCTTCCCTTTGTTGTGAAGGGATCCCGCTCCACACGCTCATCGCTGTTGAAGCGCGACGGCACATTGAGGCGCTTTCCGAGAGCGTGGGTATAAATCCGCAGCGCATCATGGGGATAGGGCTTGGCGTACCGGGCATTTGCAACAAGGAAAACGGCGTTGTGCTTGCTGCGCCGCTCATCGGCGTGCGCGAACCTATGGACATAAGCGGAAGCCTTGCATCGCTTTCCACTGCGATCGGCTGCCCGGTGCTTTTTGACAACGATACAAACATGGCGGCTGTGGGTGAAAACCTTTGCCGCGGCAGTGAAGCGGATGATTTGCTTTTTGTAAGCCTTGGCACAGGCCTTGGTTCCGCTATCTTAATCGACGGCGACATTGTGCGGGGAAGCCGCAATCGCGCGGGCGAAATTGGTTATTGCCGCTACGTGCCGGCTACTAGGCCAACAACCAACGAAGCAGGCTGGCTTGAAAGCGCCATCAACATTGACGCCGCGTGTAAAATGAGCGGCGTGCGCACGCTGGTTGAGCTTAAAGCGCTCGACGGAGCGCAAAAAAGTAGTGTTTCCGAGCGCATTGCGGAGCTTCTTGCGCCATGCCTTTCCACCGTGGCGCTCGCGCTTGACCTTTCCCATATCTGCGTCTCCGGTCTTTTGCCTGATGCGCTTGGCGCTTCTTTTTTTGACGCGCTCAACAGCACGCTGGCAGGTTACATGCCGTTTCCCGTGCAGGCGTTTCCTGCGTACAACCCGAATGTGGACATCATGGGCGCGGCGGGCGCTGCCTACTTAGGGCTTCTCTCTCACATGCTGGCCGACTGAAATCACATCGCAAAATGGAGGTTTTTCGCGTGAAGGACTTTTCCGTTCTTGACTGCCACGTGCACTACGCTCTGCCCATTTCCCGCGAGGCGCTTGAAAGCGCATTGGCCGCGGCGGGTGCGGATATGGCAAGCCTCGTGATTGTACCGGATCGCGGGCGCATTTCCTC
>DLFZ01000097.1 GCA_002482435.1 Christensenella sp. UBA7707 | reverse complement strand
AAGGCCTACGCGCTTTCCGCAGCTCTGCACATTTTGAGCTATTGCGCTTTGCTGTTCTCGGGCACCCTTTTGATGCTTGCCGTCGCCATGGTGCTAAACGGCTTGGCGCGCGCGTTCTCCTCAGGCAGCATCGACGCGCTGGCGATGGATGAGGCCGTTTCAAACGGGAGCGAGGTCGTAAAGGTATCCGCTCAAATTTCCGTGATGGAAAGCGCTGGCTTGGCGGCAGGCGCGCTTGCGGGCGGTTTTTTGAGCGGCGTCGGCGCGCGGTATGAGGGCAACCTTCTCGTTAATCTTGGTGTTTATACGCTGCTTTTCGCGATCGCGGTTTTCTTTGTGCGTGAGCAGCCGCGCCCGCGCGCGCAAGAAGCGCCTGCAAGGCTTGGAAACTTGAGCGTACAGGTGCGGGAAAGCCTTTCTTTTGCCGCGCAAAAGGGTACGGTGCGCATGCTGCTTGTATTTTCAGCGTTGTCGGGTGTAGCGCTCATTTCCATAGAAACATACTGGCAGCCGGCGCTTTTGGCGCTGTCGCCGCCGCCGTTTGTTTTCGGTGCAGTCAGCTTTGCTGGGTTTGCCTGTGTGGTTGCAGGAAGCAAGCTTACCCAAGGCCTTTTCACAAAGCACCCGCAAAGCGGCGTGGCTGCGGCGCTTGCTTTGAAAGCGCTGTTTGGTGTATGCCTTGGTTTGCTCGTTCTTCAAACGGATACGCCGCTTTTCGTAGGCGTGTATTCGCTCGCTTATTTGTTCCTCGGTAGCGGGAGCGTGGCCGAAAGTGCGCTTTTGAACCAGCAAGCGCCGCCGGAAAGGCGTGCAAGCATCCTTTCGCTGTTTTCCTTCGTGCTGCAACTTGGCGGGCTTCTTGCGTCGCTGTGCGGCGCAGCCATGAGCACGTATGCCGACTATAAGTACATGTGGTATCTCTCGGGTGGGTTGCTGCTTCTTGGCGCAGGCGCGTTCGCGCTGTTTGGCGTCAAGCGCTGTTTACAGGCACGGCAGCAAACGCTCGAGGATGCGCCGGGTCAAACGCAAAGCGAGGCCATAAGTGGATCGGGTGATGTTTGCGAGCAGGAAAAGGCGTAACGGCCTTTGGAGGAACTTAACTTTTAAATGGAAAGTCCGCGATATTGCGCGGGCTTTTTGCTTTTTGGACTCCTGTGAAAAAAGACCTTCTCTTTCACAATTCTTTCAAATTTTTAAACCGGTTTCTTCATTGCAATACTATAATGTGCTGTTATAATCATTCTGTTCAAAAAACAAGGAGGTGACGGCGCATGAACGCCAACAAATTTACCCAAAAATCACTGGAGGCGGTGCAGGCCGCACAAAGCCTCGCCATAGAGCATTCGCACCAGCAGGTCGATCAGGAGCACCTTTTGCTGGCGCTTTTGCGTCAGGAAAATTCGCTCATCGCAAGCCTTCTATCGCGCATGGGTGCGGACGAAAATGCGATGACATCTGCGCTTGAAGGCCGCCTTGGTGCCATGCCCGCGGTAACGGGAAGCGGACGCGAGGCGGATAAAATTTATGTAACGCAGCAGCTTGACCGCGCGCTCAACGAGGCCGAAAAAGAGGCCATGCGCATGAAGGACGAGTATGTTTCCGTGGAGCACCTCGCGCTTGGCTTGATGGATGCGTCAAACAGCTTTTTGAGCGACCTGTTCCGACGCTATAACGTAAAGAAGAACGACTTTTTGAAGGTGCTCAATGAAGTGCGTGGCGGTACACGTGTTACGAGCGACACGCCGGAAGATACCTACGATGCGCTCAAAAAGTATGCACAGGACCTTGTGGAGCTTGCCAGAAGGCAAAAGCTCGACCCCGTGATCGGACGGGACGATGAGGTGCGAAACGTCATCCGTATCCTCTCGCGCAAAACCAAAAACAACCCCGTTTTGATCGGCGAGCCGGGCGTAGGGAAAACCGCCATCGCCGAAGGGCTTGCGCAGCGCATCGTGCGCGGCGACGTGCCCGCTTCCTTAAAGGAGCGCAGCATTTTTTCGCTCGACATGGGTGCGCTCATCGCGGGCGCAAAGTTTCGAGGTGAGTTTGAGGAGCGTTTGAAGGCCGTTTTGAACGAGGTGAAGCGCAGCGAAGGCCGCATCCTATTGTTCATCGACGAGCTTCACAACATCGTCGGCGCGGGCAAAACCGAAGGCGCTATGGACGCAGGCAACCTTTTAAAGCCCATGCTTGCGCGCGGGGAACTGCACTGCATCGGTGCGACCACGCTCGATGAGTACCGCAAGTACATCGAAAAGGACGCCGCACTCTCGCGCCGCTTCCAGCCTGTGATGGTGGAGGAGCCGACCGTGGAGGATACCATCAGCATCCTTCGCGGCCTCAAGGAGCGCTACGAGGTATACCACGGCGTGAAAATCAACGACGGCGCGCTAATCGCCGCCGCAACGCTGTCGAACCGCTACATTTCCGACCGTTTCCTGCCCGATAAGGCCATTGACCTTGTGGACGAGGCCTGTGCCATGATCCGCACGGAGATGGACTCCATGCCCTTGGAGCTCGACCAAATCTCCCGCCGCATCATGCAGCTTGAAATTGAGGAGGCCGCGCTCAAAAAGGAAAACGACAAGCTTTCGCAGGAGCACCTTTCGGAGATTCGCCAGGAGCTCTCCAAGGAGCGCGATGTGTTCAACGGCCTCAAGGCGAAGTGGGAAAACGAAAAGGATTCCATCAAAAACGTGCAGCGCCTGCGCGGCGAAATTGAAAAGCTCAATGCCGACATGGAAAAGGCGGAGCGCGAATACAACCTTTCGCTTGCGGCGGAGCTGAAATACGGCAAGCTCCCCAAGCTCAAGGCAGAGCTTGCAGAGGCCGAAAGGCTGTTTGAACAGGGCAAGACTTCGGGCCTTCTGCGCGACCGCGTGGGCGAGGATGAAATTGCCCGCATCGTTTCGCGTTGGACGGGTATCCCCGTGATGAAGCTAATCGAGGGCGAGCGCGAAAAGCT
>DLFZ01000047.1:9667-10933 GCA_002482435.1 Christensenella sp. UBA7707 | reverse complement strand
GATATCATCAAACTGTTTTCCAAGGAAACGGTGGTTCCGCGCGAGGCCGACAGGAAGATTTTTACGTGGATCCCCCTGTTTGCGCTGGCGGCAACGACCGCAGCGTTCCTTTACATCCCCATCTGGGGCAAGGCTTCGCTGTTTCCGTTTGAGGGCGACCTCATCGTTGTGCTGTACTTTTTGACCATCCCAACGCTCACGTTCTTTCTTGCGGGTTGGTCTTCCACGTCGCTGTACGCGGAAATCGGCTCCATTCGCGCGATGACGCAGCTTTTTGCCTACGAGGTGCCGTTGTACCTTTCGCTTCTTGGGCCGGCACTTCTTGCAAACACATGGTCCATCAGCGGCATCACGGCGTTTTACGCGGCGCACCCGCTTCTTGCGCTTGCCAACATACCGGGCTTTCTTGTTTCGCTCGTGGCCATTCAGGGCAAGCTTGAACGCGTTCCATTCGACATTCCGGACGCGGAAACCGAAATTGTGGGCGGCACGTTCACCGAGTACAGCGGAAGGCTGCTTGGAATGTTCCGCATGACGCTCGACAGCGAGCTTGTGGTGGTGAGCGCGCTCATCGCGGCGGTATTTCTGCCGTTTCTCATCCCGCAGAACCCCATTTTGGGCATGCTCGTGTTCCTCGTAAAGGTGTTTCTCGTGGTGTTCGTGCTTGCGGTCATGCGCACGGCGCTCGCGAGGCTTCGCATCGACCAGATGATCGCCTTCTGCTGGAAGGTGCTCGCGCCGCTGGCTCTGTTGCAGATTCTCATCGACCTCATTGTGAAAGGGGCGGTTCTCGTATGAAAAAGCACGCGGGGAAAATGGTTCCCTACCTGATGAGGATGCTTGTGAAAAAACCCTCTACCGTCAACTATCCGACCGTGCCGGCAAAGCTTCCGCCCAACTACCGCGGCGCGCTTAGCTTCGATCAGGATAGCTGCATCGGCTGCAAAATGTGCGAGCGCGTTTGCCCTGCGGATGCCATTAAGATCATTCGCGTGGAGGGCATTGAGGAGAAGAAGTTTCGGGCGCGCATGCACATGGATCGCTGCATCTTTTGCGCGCAATGCGTGGAATCCTGCCCGAAGAAGTGTTTGCACAACACTGACCGCTTCGAGCTTGCCACGCTCGACAAAAGCTCGCTTGAGGTGGATCTGTAATTGAACGAAACGCATACGCTTTTGCATGAATTTTTGTGCGGCGCAACGCGCGTTGCCGTGCTTGGTGCAGGCTCGGTGCTCCGTGGCGACGACGCGGCGGGCATGGTGCTTT
>DLFZ01000047.1:7513-9632 GCA_002482435.1 Christensenella sp. UBA7707 | reverse complement strand
GAAAACTACAGCGGCAGCATTCGGCGGTTTTCGCCGTCGCACCTCATCGTTGCGGACGCGGCCGATTTTGATCACCCCGCCGGGCAAATTTTCGCCATCGACCCAAACGACGTGGGCGGCCTGAGCTGCTGCACGCACATGCTCCCCTTAAAGGTGATGCTCAACTACCTCGTACAGGAAACGGGAACGAGGCTCCTTCTTCTTGGCATACAGCCACAGAGCATGGAGTTTGAAGAGCCGCTTACCGATGCGGTCGCTTCCGCCGTAGATGAGCTTTACGACGCCATCGTAAGCGCGGTTGAGGAGCATTTAAAAACGGAATAGCATGAACAGCGTTAAAAAGCGCCGCTTCCAAGGAAGCGGCGCTTTTGGCTGTGAAAACGCCCTTACAGCGGGGCTGCTTTGCTCAATGTTTGAAGATAGCGAAAGAACGCCTCTTCCCATTGCGCAAGTGGCCTGTCGGAATCTTGCGACATAATGCGCGCCACAATGGCAAGCTCCTGCGGCTCCATGCGCGAAAATACCGAGGGGTATTCCTCCATTGAAAAGCAAAGCGGAACCACTTCCAGCCAGTCCGCCACGGAGGAAACCTCACGATCGAGCATCAAAAGCTTATCCGACAAAAAGCGGCACGTCTGCATTTCTTCGATCAGCGCGCGAAGCGCTTCGTCCGGCATGGGCGGCTTTAGCTTCAAAAGTACCTCCGGCTTGGCGCGCCCTTCGGTGGGGAAGGCGGTAAACGGGCCCGGCAGGTCAGGCGTTGCTTCCAAGCGTTTGTGAAGCTCATCGCACGCCGCATGTAAAAAGCTTGGAAGCTCCGCGTCCTTAGTGCCGGGGAAAAGCTTTTGGCATAACGCGGTTGCCGCTTCGTGAAACGCATCAGAACGTACCTTTGAAGGAAGGCGTTTCAGCCGTTCCATGAGCGTTTGCTGCGCGGCAATCGGCAAATCGAGCGGAAGCGGGTCCTTTTCAAGAAGAAGCCGACCGACGGCGTTGTAAAACACAGGTTCAAACAAATTGACGATTTGTTCCTTTGGGTCAACGCAACAGCCACGCCAAAGGCTTTCCAGCGCACTTTTTGGAAAAGCACTGAGAAAACGCGTTTCCATAAGAAGCCTAAATAAGAATTCTGAAATGTATTCGATGCCGCTTAAGCCGGTCACGGGGGAGGACAGGGGGTAGTCGATCAAACAGGGAATCTCATGGGCGGCCTGAAGTGCGTCGTAGCGTTTAAAAAAGGCGGGGAGCGCGGTGCTTACGGTATCGCAAAATGCGCGGTTATGCGTTTGAAACAGGAGTGCCATAAGCGCGGAGTAACGCTCGCGCGCGGTTGTGACATGTACGCGAATCGCATCCCGTCCGCGCCCGAGAAGCTCTTCAAACGGCACGCTTTTTAAAAGCTCCGTCGCGGCATTTAGGCCGTAAGGCTTTAGGTACAAGCCTATGGTAAAGCAAAGCGAGCGGAGCACGGCTTCCGCCGCCTCCACGGTAAGCGAGCTGTCGCCTTTTGCAAAAAGCAAGGCTTCTTTGGCTAGCAGCGCATAAAGCCTTTCCTGCAAACCCTGCGCCTGATCGGCGCAGCCCGCTTCGCGAAGGGCGCACATAAAAAAATCCACGCTGTCCGAAGGGGCTTGCGGTTTTACGGCTTCCATGCGCATGTTACAGCTCCTCCTCACGGGTCAAACGGCTGAAATCCTCCAAAAGGGAGCCTGTCAAATATTCGACCGAGCCTTCGCAGTCGTCATTGAAGTGCTCCTTCATAAAAGCGATGAGGTCGTCGTCCGATACCGTGTCGAGCGTTTCGTTTTTGAAATAGTAAAAGGCATCCTGCAGATCCGTAAGGGTTTGCGCATAGCTTTCCTGCTCCAAATAGGGCGAGTCGCAAAACGCGTCGATCAGCTTTTCCAAAATGCCGCCGCCAAATTCAACGCGTCCGGAATCCGAAAGCGAAACGGCGCGCGCCAAGGAAAGCGCGCGTATGCTTTCTTCCGACAGCCGTAGCCCGTAGCGCGCCGTACGGCGGTTGCAAGCGCGAAGCCTTTCTTCCTGCGCCGATTGCTGCGCTTCAAAAAGCGCGGGGAACTTCTCCATAAAGATCACCTCGCGCTCATTTTAACCG
>DLFZ01000047.1:7082-7359 GCA_002482435.1 Christensenella sp. UBA7707 | reverse complement strand
TTTTGAAACCCTAATAGTTTGGCTGTAAAGCGCTCAAGCCCAAGGCCAAGGCCGCCGTGCGGCGGGAGGCCGTATTTGTGCGCCATGAGGTAGCTTTCAAAATGCTCCGGGTTCATGCCGCGCGCGAGCATTTTTTGCACCTGCTGCTCGTAGTTGTGGATGCGCTGCCCGCCCGTTGTTATTTCCATACCGCGAAAAAGAAGGTCGAAGCTTTCGGTAACAGAAGGGTCTTCTTTGCTGTCCATGGCGTAAAACGGGCGCTTGGAGGATTTGTAGT
>DLFZ01000047.1:0-6972 GCA_002482435.1 Christensenella sp. UBA7707 | reverse complement strand
GCGCTCACATTTGGGCAGCTTCGCCTTCAAAAGCGAAAGCTCGCCCGCGTAATGCTCCGAAAGGAATGCGAGCGTATGCGAAAGAAGGCGCGTTTCCGTTTCCATCAACTCCTCGAAGCTTTCAAGAAAGCCCATTTCAAAGTCCACACTGGTGTATTCGTTGATGTGGCGTGAGGTGTCGTGCTTTTCTGCACGGAAAACGGGGGCAATTTCGTACACGCGCTCAAACACGCCAACCATCATCTGCTTATAAAACTGCGGGCTTTGGGCGAGGTAGGCGGGAGTGCCGAAGTAGTCGAGCGAAAAGATGTTTGCCCCGCCCTCCGCCCCGCTGTGGACGATTTTTGGGGAATGGATTTCCGTGAAGCCGTTTTCAAAAAAGAAGCTCCGAAACCCCGCGCAAATGCCCTCCTGCACCTTGAAGATGGCGCGCTCCTTCTCGTTTCGAAGGGAGAGGGGGCGGTAGTCGAGCAGCGTTTCAAGCGACGCTGTTACCTCCTTGCCGTTGATGACCACGGGCGGCTCAAAAGACGGCGCGGAAAGAACCTCCGCCTCCTTAAGGCGCACCTCAAAGCCGGTTTTGCTCCTGGGCTCCGCCACGACCTCGCCCATAACGCGCACCGCCATACCCTCACGAAGCTGGACGAGGGGGAAACGCGCGCTCTCGGATGTATATATGCATTGAAGCAGGCTCCTTGGCCCGCGCAAAATCACAAACGCGAAATCCGACATTTCGCGGATTTTGTAAACCATGCCGTTTATGCGCACCTCTTGGCCGATGCGGCCACTGAGCGCTTCAAAGCCCACGGGGCTACTCTTTCCTTCGTTTGACGCATAGGTCAGCATATCTTTGTCCTCCTGTCGTTTTTGTTGAATAGGGGAAACGATAAAGCGACCGAACCTCGTCCGTCCCGGCATCATCCTTATGCCGCATACGAACACCTCCTCGTACATTCTAAGCAAAATGGAAAACAAAAACCGCAACGGCAATGCCGGTGCGGTCTTACAAAAGCGCGGAAGAAGCCACGCAAAAGAGCCACACGGGCACAGCGCTTTTCGCGCCTGACCCGCGGGGCCAGGCGCTGTCAATCGGTATCGGACAAAAGCAGGAGAGCGAATTTCATAAGGTGCTCCTAAAATGTATTTGCAACACTATAATATGCAAAACTTGCTCTGTCAAGCCCGAGTTTTGCGCATTTGGGCAAAAAAATGAATCGTTATGCGGTGTATGCGTGAAACTGGTTATCATGGACAAAGCGGAACACATGTAGTAAAATGAATAAGGCCATAGCAAATATTGCATTTGGAAGCAGGAAAGCAGATCGCCTTGAAAACGGAACCGTACAAAAAAACGTGGGTTGTTACCACCAAAATTGCGCGCGAGCTAATAAGCCTGCCGGAGGGGGAAAAGCTTCCCACGGTGGGGTACATCAGCGACGCGCTTTGCACGTCGCACGGCATCGTGCAAAAGGCGCTTCTCACGCTTGAGGAAAGCGGCTGCGTTGAAATGAAAAAGCAGGGCAGGGGCGGAACGGTTCTCATCAAGAAAAACCCGCCCCTGCTTTTTGAAGCCGCGGGCATCAAGGGCATTACGGGCGCGATGCCGCTCCCCTTGAATACCTGCCTCGCAGGGCTTGCCACGGGGCTTTACGACGTGCTTTCGAGCTGTCCCGCGCCGTTTGGCTTTGCGTTTCTTCACGGCGCGCAAACGCGCGTGGATGCGCTTTTAAGGGAAACCTACGACTTTGTTGTGGTTTCGCGTGCCGCTGCCATGCTCTTTTTAGAGAGGCACGAGGAGCTTGAACTGCTTGCGGACTATAAAAGCGTGCAATATTCCGGCCACTTTGCGCTTTTCATCAACCGCAAAGGTGCCACAAGGCTGCACGATGGGTTTACCGTGGGCGTGGATCAGCAGTTTACCGACCAGATGATTTTGACGCAGCTTGTTTGCAGCGGCAAAAAGGTGCGCTTTGTTCCAATGGCATACCAGCGGGCGTGCAGCGCGCTCGTTTCGGGCGAAATCGAATGTTTGGTTGCCCGTGTGGACGATATCGCCGCTTCGGATATTTTCACCGTAATCCCCCTCGAAACCGACGGGGGGCCTGATATGACGACGCCTGCGCTTCTTTGTAACCGCAACGCATTCAACATGAAAAACATTCTATCCAGCTATTTGGATGAGGGACGCATATGCGTCGCGCAGCAGGCTGTGATGAACCTTACAAGGGACCCCTGTTTTTATTGAGGCAAAGCCCATCGGCCGCTTTTTGGTTACGTTTTCCGCGCGAAATTTGTTGACGGAGCGCGAGGTAAAACCTATACTGAAAGATGTGCGGTATTGCAGCTTTTTGGCTGAGACGCTTCACCGATACCGCCGATGGAGGCACCTCGTATGGAAACTGTTCAATACCTTTCATCCGCTTGGGCGAGCGCCGTGGAGCAGGCGCTTAGAAAAAGCCCCATGGGCAACCTCACCGCCGCCGCAACCTTTTACCACCACCGCACCCCTTCGGGGAACGATCAGTACCTGTACCTTAGCTACCGCAGCGGTGCGTTTGAGCGGCTTGTGCTCGGCGAGGGAAACGGCCCTGAAGCAACCTTTTGCCTCAGCGGCGACTATGCCGTATATGCGGAAGTTCTGCGCGGCAGTATGGATGCCGCGCGCGCAATTTCCACAGGCAGGCTGAAGCTTAAAGGAAACCTCTTGCAAATCATGCGCCTCACGCCGTTTGTTCAGGTGCTTACAGACGCGCTTAGTGCCGTTCCCACCAGTTTTTAACGCCGCTCACCCCTGAAAATTCTCGTTGCTTCAGCGCAGGCGTGTACCTTGACACGCCCTCTTTGGTTCTGATATAATAACGCTTGCTGAGGAGAGATGTCCGAGTGGTTTATGGAGCTGGTCTTGAAAACCAGTGATGCCGCAAGGCACCGGGGGTTCGAATCCCNNTATGGAGAAGTACCCAAGTGGCTAAAGGGGCTCCCCTGCTAAGGGAGTAGGCTGGGGTAACTGGCGCGAGGGTTCAAATCCCTCCTTCTCCGCCACAACATACTGTACGATTACCCGATGTTACCGCATCGGGTAATCATTTTTATGCGGCGACGTTTCCGGCAAACCGATATACTATCGTGATTTTTTGTTGAAGAGATCCATTGCATAATGCCCTCTCGCCAATTTCTATTCGTTCAATCAAAGCAAGAATTGTTTCGCGATCAAGCTTATCAATTTTGGTGTATTGCTTTATCAACCTTGTCCAATCCAGCAAATTTTCTCGAGTCGCTTCAAGCTCAGCCAAGACAATACTTAAGTTTGAGATGATGTTTCGCTGACTATCTTGTTCGATCTCATACTTTTGCATCATCATCTTAAACAGTGCGTCAGGGATGTTCCCTTTCGCCTTTTCCTCAAATAATTTGTGTGCCAGCTCGATGACAGAAGCTTCTTTGGAGGAAGCGGAACGTATCCGTTTACGCACATCATCAAGCTTGTTATCTTTCTGTTTGCTCTTAAGCCCTTCGAGTCGTTCAATAACCTTTTTTTCGTCTTGTTCGACCAACACAGCATGATGCTGGATATCTGCCAATATGGCGTCATAGAGCGCTTCGTAGCTTATCGTATGCGGCGTACAAACGCGGTTGCCGTGGACATTATATCTACTGCACCTATACTTGCTGACCGAAAATGACATCGCAGAACCGCACTGCTCACAGAACGCCACACCAGCAAAGAGGCTAACCACCCCCGATGCGGAAGTACGAACCCGATGTTGCTTATGCGATTTACCCAGGTCATTTGCCTTTTGCCAAAGGGCTTCGTCTATGATCGGCTCATGCGTGTTTTTTACGATAACCCAATCATCTTCGGGCACAACAAGCCTGATTTTTGATTTATAGGACAGTGATTTTCTTTTGCACTGAGCCATATGGCCGCAGTAAACAATGCTTTTCATGAGCTGTCTTATGGTGTTCGCACTCCATGTCAGAGATTCGTTCGCCGGATGTGGCTTTTGCTTGCTGCGATAATAGTAAGCCCGAGGCGATAAAATGTGCTCAGAATTCAGCAGGTCGGCAATGTTACGCATTGAAACCCCGCTTGTATAGAGGAGGAATATCCTCTTCACAATGTCGGCCTGCTCGACATCTATTTCAAGCACATGCTTATCTGCTACAGATCGCTTATACCCGAATGGCGGTACGCTTCCGAGGAACTTCCCTTGTTTAGCATAAGTCCGTTTTGCGGACTTTGTTTTGCCGGAGATGTCTTTGGCGTACATCTCATTGAAAACGTTTTTGAATGGCGTAATATCATCTTCGCCTTTTGCGGTGTCGAAGTTGTCGTTCACCGCTATGAAGCGAACACGATGCTCTGGAAAGTATTCTTCGAGATAATATCCGGCTTTCGTATAATTTCGCCCAAAGCGAGATAGATCCCTTACGACGATGCAATTCACCTTGCCTTTTTCAACATCCCTTATCAGCCGCATAAAGTCAGGTCGTGCATCGAAGTTCGTTCCAGAATAGCCATCATCCTTATAGACATCGACTAAAGTCCAACCCCTTTCTGTTATATAATCCGTGATCATCGTCTCTTGCCCCTTAATGCTCGTACTGGCATCCTCCTTTTTGACATCTTCTCTTGAAAGACGGCAATAAGGTGCGGCAAGAATTTCATTGGGTGCTTTCACTACACAAACCTCCAATCATAAAAGTGAAGCATCTCCAAGGCACTGTTATCACGAAAACTATAAAACAGTGGGAGAGATTAATCAAATTTCAAAGCTCTGCGGAATCGGCTTCTATTTTCGATTTAGCAAGCGAGAATATTGCTTCTGTGAGCGAGTATGTTCCGGCAAAGGAACGATCTATGATAATTTGCGGAGATTTTCTTTTGCTTTTCGAGTTTAAATGGTCACAAGAAAATGCGGGGAGGTCTGAGATTTTGGCTTTTTCGGATTCCTTCATAATAAGCCTCCTTGAGAAACTTCTAAAAAACTGCCAACTCACCGCCCCTGACTACAGGGCGCATATCATCTTGGAAGTATTTTTCTCCTAGTTATGATCCTCACCATCTCTCGGGTGAGGCCGCTCCTCTTTGCCGCGACGGATCACGATCTGATGGATTGATCGCTTCACGCACTGGCTATGACTGGATGGAAGTATCATTGTCCCTCTGCGCGTTTCATGGCCACAACCTTGTCATGGTTGCTTATCTGCTCAGATGCGCCGCTGGCACATCTGGCCGCTGCTCGTTTACTGCTAGCACGGGCCGCGCTCGGAAAGTGTGAGTTGACGCCGTATTTGATTATCAAAGAGCACCCGCGCCTTGCATGCACGCCCATCAAAGTACAAAAGCTGTCGAACGAAAACTATTGACAGCCACGCCGGGGGATTTATACTAAAATGTGATAATCACATTTTGGTATCAGCATAATCAAAGTAATTAAGGCCAACATGCTCACACATTTTTTGCAGGGCTTTCGGCCTATCTTTTGAGCCGCTTAAAATTTGAGAAACATAGGGGTAACTCATTTTAATTTCGTCTGCGAAGGCCATTACTGTCATGTTTCTCAATCGCAGTATTCTCTTTATTGCTTCACCGGCTATCGGTGCAGGGCGGTACGTTCTGTTCATATCAATACCTACTTAATAACTGCTTGTTGCTTGTACAAGGGGATGATAAAATAGCTTTAAAGTATTATACTAATACAGCTATTATAGTTAGAATAAATCTGACTGTCAACAGATATATTCTAAATAAATTATAGGAGTTAGATTATGTCTGAAATTGTAGAGCGGATTCTAGGATTACTTAAGAAAGATAATATGTCAGCAAAGGAACTAACGACATTATTAGGTGTGAATCGCTCTACAATTTCTGAATGGAAAAAGGGTAAGATTAAACCCTCCATTGAGCACATTATAAAGATTGCTGATATTTTCCATGTTTCTACGGACTATATTTTAACCGGCGTGGATCGTGACATTTTGAAAAAGGAGAGTCTTATCGGCGCATATGCTATTGACGGAGGTGAGGTAAAACCAACTACCGATGAAGAAGCCTTGGTAAAGCTCCGCGCAAATGAAGCGCTGACAAAACGCATAGAGGAAATGTTTCGGGAACTATCTGATAAAAATGAGCAGTAGATGGAGTACGTAATGTATAGATACTCCTGTGATCACTGCAATGGCCATTATGTTTGCAGAGAGGGCAACCATGGCGTTTTTGCCGGATGCTCGAATTTTCCCAATTGTTACTCATCAAAGAATCTACATGATATTGCTTACCAGTATATTGAACAATACGGCGTTGGCATGTACCATTGGGATAGGGAATGCTGGAAGTGCCACCTTATAACTCCCATTGTTTCATACTACATTGGATATGAGCTGGAGGAGATTGAATGTTTCCCGGACGGATTTTACTTCGCAGTTGGTCTTGGTGATATACCTATTTTGGATAGATATTTAGCTCGCAAATATTCTCATATAATGCCAAGGTATAGCCATACCACTCACGAAACATACATGGCAAATACTTGTGTTCATTGTCATGCTACTCAAGGACGAAATTACGTAGTGGATGATCCTCACGAGATATTTTTAGAACTTTATCACGATCACACCCTTGAAAAATTCCTGATTGAGCGGGTTAAAGTTGATAATCCGCGAGAATCAATGCCAGAACTGAAAACGATAATTAAAGAGCAACTTCAATAAAAAAGTAAGCACTGAAGAATGAGAAAGCTGCTCGTTGAGCAGCCTTTTGTGAAATACTTCTAAGAATCAAGAATCAATGAACACTTTATTTGTAGCTCGGAAGCTGAAATAGCAAGCCGCGGAAACAACGTAGGCTTCTTTTTATACGATCGGAGTAGGCCGGAGTTAAGCGCCACAATAAAGACGTGTGGGAATTCATAGAATGTGCAGCGCGAATTGTCCGCGCTCTCAATGTAGATAACCGGTTTCATAAAAAAC
>DLFZ01000021.1:2400-17056 GCA_002482435.1 Christensenella sp. UBA7707 | reverse complement strand
CTTCCTCCGTCACACTGAAATCCGTACCGTATATGAAAATATGGTAACGCAAATTTGAATTCGTGTAAACCGCTCTTGCTAGAATCCCGCCGCATAGGGTAGAATAGCCTTAGAAATCAGAATATTTGTTTTGAAAGGCGGATACCACCATGGAAGAAGAAAGGGACCTCGTCACGTTTACCGATGACGACGGCAATGAATTTACGCTGGACGTTATTGACTATTTTGAATACGAAGACGAAGAGTATGCGGTGCTTATGGATCTCTCCGCATCCGACGACGAAGAGGGCGAAGAAGAGGCCGAGCAGGATGTGTACATCATGAAGGTCGTTGTCAACGGCGACATGGAGGAGTTCCTCCCCGCAGACGACGCGAAGATGGACGCGCTTGCTGCCATCGCCGAAGAGCGCCTCAGCCACGAGTGCGGCTGCGGTTGCGGCTGCGACGATTGCGAAGAAGAAGGCGAAGAACATAACCATGGCGGTTGTGGCTGCGGCTGCAACGACTAAGTAACGCGAAGCAAAAGCCAGGAATGGTGGAAGTTTTTCCGCCATTCTTTTTTTTACAACATTTTTCTCCCATGCATGTTATACTTATCCCTAGGAGACGGCGAAGAACCGCCTTCAATATGGGGAGGTTTTTATGGATTATTTGAGTTCCGACTATCGCGGCATCGCGCGCGATAAACTCAAAGGCAACTGGTGGATTTCCCTTCTCGCCACATTGGTTGCGGGCATTCTCGGCGGTTTAAACACAGGCTCGGAGTTTCGCCTGAACACCTCGCAGTTTAAGCAATTGTCTGAAAATTTACCCGACCGTTTGGGGGAACCCTTTGTTGCGGTATATGGCGCGCTCCGTTACGCTTCCACCGAGTTGTTTGGGGATTCCTCCGTTTTGGTTATCGTTTATCTCGTCTGTCTCGCCATTGTTTTGATTGTAGGTTCGGCCGTGCGGCTTGGGCACAATATGTTCTACATCGACCTTTGCAACAACAACTCAAACCTTTCCACGCTGTTTTCCCGCTTCGGCATTTTTTTGAAGGCTTTTGGGTTGGTGCTCTTCATGGGGCTTTTCGTATTCCTTTGGTCGCTTCTTCTGGTGGTTCCGGGTATCATCGCAGCCTACCGCTACTACATGGCGCCGTATTTGATGGCGCAGCACCCGGAAATGGGCATCCGCGAGGCAGTCAATGAAAGCAAGCGGCTCATGTCCGGCCACAAAGGGCGGCTGTTCTGCCTGCAGCTAAGCTTCATCGGCTGGGCGCTTCTTGCCTCGCTTACCTTCGGCATCGGCTATTTGTGGCTGATTCCCTACGTGCAAACCTCCATGGCCGCCTTCTACCTCGACCGCACCGGCCAGGGTATTCCGCTCAACGTAAACTGAGCGCTCCACCGTTTTCAACATTTACAAAAGCTGGACGCCCCGCCTCGCATTTGGCGTGCCGTCCGGCTTTTTCAAAAGGGGCAGCTTATGGATCTTTCCATTCAGATGAGAAGCCTTGATCTTATGATCAAACTTCTGCGGCACGATCTTGCAAACATCCCATCTTACGGATTCCGGCTTCAGCAGAATGCGCAAAGCGGGGGGCAAAAGTCATCCCCGCTGCCGCGCAGTACACCAGAGGCGGAGGGGCTTGGCTCCTCTACGCTCGAGCGGCTTTACCGCGAGCTCGATGCGCGCCAAGCGGGTGTGGCTCCGCACGCGCTGATGGTACTTGTAAACGGCAAGGTGATATCCGAAGGCTACTGGGCTCCCTACCGCGCCGAACATCCTTACATGCTCTATTCGATGAGCAAAAGCATTACCGGCACGGCAATCGGCATCGCCGTAGACGAGGGACTGCTGTCGCTTGACGAAACCCTTGCCGAAATTTTCCCGGAGCTTATGCCCACCACTTATCTGCGACAGCACAAGGTGGCCACCGTGCGCCAACTTCTTACCATGCGCACGGGCAACCGCTTCAACGAAGTGGGTTCCATGCTCGACGAAAATTGGGTGAAAATGTTCATGGAATCCCTCCCGAAGTTCGATCCGGGTACTGCGTTTGAGTACAACTCCATGAACACGTACATGCTTGCGGCCATCCTCGTGAAAAAAACCGGTATGCCGCTTATGGAATACCTGCGTCCCCGTCTTTTTGCGCCGCTTGGCATTGAGGAAGCGGCATGGGAAGTTTGCCCGCAGGGTGTAGAAAAAGGCGGTTGGGGGCTTTATCTCCGGTTGGAGGACGCTGCCAAGCTCGGCCAGCTCTATTTGCAAAACGGCGTGTGGAACGGCAAGCGTCTCGTAAGCGAAGACTGGGTGCGCACTGCCACATCAAAGCAAAGCAGCACCTTTTCCGGCGACGCCAGCGGCGGCTACGGCTACCAGATTTGGACCAACAGCGACGGTTCCTACCAGTTCAACGGAGCATTCGGGCAGTATGTGATGGTGTTTCCCGCGTACAACGCGGTGGTCGCCATGTATTCGGGCTGCGCGGATCTTTTCGCGCGCGGCGATTTAATGCGGCTTGTGGAAGCGTCGCTTTTTGGCATATCGGAGCGGGCTCTTCCTGAAAACCCCGCCGCGCTCGCCTCGCTGCGTGCAGCCGAGGATAGGCTGGAGCTCGACTTTCCCAAGGAATTCCGTGGCCCCAAAACGAAGGCGGCAGTATTTGACGAGCTTTCGGGCTTGCTTCACGAAAAAGAATTCCGCATGGAGCAAAACCCCTCGGGGCTGTTTCCGCTCGCCGTCCAATGCGTGCAGGGCAATTTTACCACGGGTACGGAGCTCGTGCGCTTTTCCCGCCGCGGCACAACGCTTCGCATCACTTTTTACGAATATGCCGAGCGCAACACCATTGCCGTTGACCAAAACGGCGCGTGGCTCCCTTGCACCGTTGCCATGCGCGGCCAAACCTTTGCGGCTGCCTCGCGCGGCATATGGGAGGTTACGCCCGAAACGGCTGTTCTCAACGTGATGGTTCCGTTTGTACAAACGCCGCATGTACGCATTTATTCGTTTACGTTCAACCGTTTGGACGGTACCCTTTCGGTGAAGTTCGACGAGCTTCCGTCCATCGAAAAGGCGGGAATGATGCTCCTCGAGTTAATCGGCGTATCGCGCACGGCCTTCATGAAACGGCTCATGCCCGCCATCAAAAAAAGCGGCGAACGCCTGAGCGAAACCATGAACCGCCTCTATACCCCCACCGCAAAGGGCATGCCCGTAGCGCAAAACGACACGGCGCTTCTCTCTTTGCCGCAGGAACAAAAACTTCTTCCCCCCGCACTTTGACGGGCAGATTCTTAGAATTTACCGTTCGTTCATGGCAAAAGCGGCTTATTTTGTATAAAATACTGTTTATACCCCGCGGCCGCCCCGTTGCGGGCGGCCTTTGGGTTTCCTCTTTTCCAGCGCGAGGCGCAAAAAAGCTTTTTATGTAAGGAGAATTTCACCATGTGCGGAATTGTAGGCTATGTAGGGCCGCGTCAGGCGGCGCCGCTGATTTTGAACGCGCTTGAAAAACTTGAGTACCGCGGTTACGACTCCTCCGGTCTCGCGCTTGCAAGCGGCGGCGGGCTTTGCGTTTACAAGGCCATGGGCCGCCTCAACGTGCTTCGTGAGCTCACTGGAAACGGTGCGGGCATGGCGCAAACGTGCGGCATCGGCCACACGCGCTGGGCGACGCATGGCGAACCCTCGGACGCAAACTCGCACCCGCACCTTTCCCACAGCGGCAAGGTGGCGCTTGTACACAACGGAATCATCGAAAACTACATTGAGCTTCGCGAATTTTTAAGCGCACACGGCTACACCTTCGATTCCGATACAGATACGGAGATCGTCGTGCAGCTCATCGACTTTTACTACAAGGGCGACCCGCTTTCCGCCGTGCGCGAGGCGGTAAACCTTTTGGTGGGTTCGTTCGCGCTGGGCATTGTGTTTGCGGATTATCCAAACCAGCTCATCGCCGTAAGGAAGGATAGCCCCCTTATCGTTGGTCTTGGCAACGGCGAAAACTTCATTGCCTCCGATGTGCCGGCCATTCTCTCGCACACGCGCGAGGTGGTGCGTTTGAGCGAGTACGAGTACGCCGTGCTCACGCGCGAGGGCGTAACGCTGTTTGACCGTTATGGCGAGCGCGTCAGAAAGGAACCCGAGCACATCAGCTGGAACGCGGATGCCGCGGAAAAGGGAGGCTGGCCGCACTTCATGCTCAAGGAGATCATGGAGCAGCCTGCGGTTATCAAGAGCACGCTCGGCCCGCGCATCCATAAGGGGAAGATCGATTTAGAGCTCAAGCACATCGCTGAAGGCGATCTGGAAAACGTGGATCGCATATACATCGTCGCCTGCGGGTCGGCATACCATGTGGGCTTCATCGGCAAAATGTACCTTGAAAAGCTTGTCGGCATTCCCGTAAGCGCTGAGCTCGCCTCGGAATTCCGTTACAGCGACCCGTTCATTACGAAAAACACACTCACCATCGTCATCAGCCAGTCCGGTGAAACCATCGACACGCTATTTGCCATGCGCGAGGCGAGGAAACGCGGTTCGCGTATTGTAAGCGTCGTGAACGTGGTGGGCAGCACCATCGCCGCCGAGAGCGAGGATGTGATCTACACCTGGGCCGGCCCTGAAATTGCCGTTGCGACCACCAAGGCTTACAGCGCGCAGCTTACGGTTTTGTACCTCATCGCGCTCAAGCTTGCCGAGCTTAAGGGCCGTTTGGCTGACGAGGCGATTGAAAGCGCGCTTTCAGCATTCCACGCGCTGCCCGATCTTGCGCAAAAGCTTCTTGACGATTGCGAGCGCACGCAGTACCTCGCATCGCTGTTTTTCGACAGCCGCGATATTTTCTTCATCGGCCGCAATCTCGACTACGCGCTTGCGCTGGAGGGTTCTTTAANNGAAGGTTCTTTAAAGCTTAAGGAAATTTCCTACATCCATTCAGACGCGTACGCGGCAGGCGAACTGAAGCACGGTACCATTTCCCTGATCGAAAAAGGAACGCTCGTGGTGGCGCTTTGCACCTACGCGCCGCTTCGCGAAAAAATGCTTAGCAACATCCGCGAGGTAAAAGCGCGCGGCGCAACGGTGCTTGCCATAGCAACCGAAGACGCTGCCGCCGTGGCGGAAACCGCTGACCACGTGATTTGGCTTCCTAAGTGCGACGAGCTGGTGCTCCCTTCCCTTTCCATTTTGCCGCTTCAGCTTTTTGCCTACTATGTGGCGCTTTTGAAGGGCTGCGACATCGACAAGCCGCGTAACCTTGCCAAATCCGTAACGGTGGAATAACCTCCTTTTCGGGGAAAAGAGTTTTTATGGTACACTGCTTCCGGCTCACGCACGGAACGGATTTAAAAGAGGCGCTTCTTTTGTACGCTTCCGAGCACCGCCTGCGCGCGGCTGCCGTTGTAAGCGCGGTGGGCTGTGTGCTTAGCTGGTGCTATCGCGACGCGAGCGGCAGCGCCATAAAACAAGGCGACTCACACGCGGAGATCCTTTGTGTTCACGGCACGCTCTACGAGGGAGGCTGCCACCTTCACGTTGCGCTTGCTGGGGAAGATGGTTTCGCTTTCGGCGGGCACCTTATGGAGGGCTGCATCGTCAACACCACGGCAGAAATCGTTCTTTTGGAGCTTGACGGTTATGCCTTCTCCCGGGCGTATGACGAAACGACAGGCTACGACGAGCTTTTGGTTTCAAAAACATGACTTCGTTTTTACCGTACTCAGGCCCGCGCCAAAAGCGCGGGCTTTTTTTAGGCCATCGGCAAAACCTAAAAGACTTTGCCGATAATTTTTCTGCAGCTCAAAATGCCGCTGCTTGCGGCACTTTTTCCTCCGATTTGATACACGTGTCGTCAAATCGCGCAAAATGGGAAATCTAATCTTACATTGCCAAGGAAGGTTTTCCGATAGACGGAAGTTCTGCGCTTTTTGACGTGGACTTTTGGCGCAATTTTCCCAGTTTTTGGAGTTAAGACTACCGTATACGCCCGTATAAGGCAATGCGCGTAGGGAATAATAAGCAAAGAACGCCGGCACACGCCGGAATACCTACTTTAGGAGGCAAATCATGAAACGCAAATTGACCATCGCCTTAGTGACCGTCCTGCTTGCCATAATGCTTGTGTGGAGCACCGGCTGCGGCAGGGGCAACGTGGCGGCGTCACCTTCTCCCGCATTGACACCCGTTACCACACCTAAGCTCTCTCCGATGGTAACGCAGAGCGCCGCACCAGCTGTTTCCCCCGCCGGCTCGCCCGGTATGTCTCCTGGGACCTCACCTGCCGGTTCACCCGGTGGCACCATTGAAGGCTTTGTAGAGGGCGGTCAGGTAGACCCTGCAAAGGTGCCCGATGTTGTGGCGGCAGTGGAGAACAAGTATCCCGACTCCACCATCAAAACCATCACCTATGCACTTTACAACACCGAGCAGGTTTACCAGGTGGAGCTTGAAGGCAAAAACGCCAACATGGAAAAGGTTTATGTGCGCGCCGATGGCACCATTGTGGAAAACGCCGCAAACGGTTAAACGAACGATCCATTCAACCCAATTTTCCCGCCCCGCGTTTCGCGGGGCGGTTTTTTGCGTCTTGTCCTCCCACTTCCCCCGTTTGTTCTTTTTTGCGCGCCATGGTACAATAAGCTTAAGCATAGCACGCCCAAACGGCATACCTTGGCCGCTTTCTGCGTTGTCGTCGGTTGGAATAGCACCGGCTATGCCGCCCTCCTTCGCCTTGAAACCGCCTCAACCTATGCCGTTTGGGTCAGGAGAGCCACAAAAGTGTATGGCGTGGCAGAGCGCGGCGAAGGCGTAGCAGTGCCTACGATGAGCGGTTTCAACAAAGCTATGGCGCGCCATACGCTTTTGTGTCCGTGTTGGGATTGGCGTGTCGTTCTTAAGGATCGTAAGGCGATGCCATGCTTTTTTTCATAGAAAAATGCAGAGGGATTCAACTCCCCTCATCAGTCCTTTTCTTCGCGTTTTAGCGCCGCAAGCTTTTTTTAAGGAGCAGCCATGTTAAGGGATTCTTTTCTTTCCGCCGTTTCCGATACAGGAATCATTTCCATTTGCCGTGCCATTCCGGACGACAAACTGTTTTTGTGCGCCGACGTGCTCATCGAAGCGGGGCTCCGCTTGATGGAGCTAACCTTCGACCCTTCCGGTGACCCGAAGCCCACCGAACGCGCTTTGAAGGCGCTTGTCGCGCGGTATTCCGATCAACTCATCTTCGGCGCGGGAACGGTTTTGACCAGCGAGCAGCTTTACCGCGCAGTCGATGCAGGCGTTTCCTACATCGTTTCGCCCAACTGCGACACTTCCGTTATCACAGCCACGAAAAAGGCTGGGCTTATCAGCATACCCGGTGCGCTTACGCCAAGCGAGATTGCCCTTGCGCACGCGAGCGGCGCGGACCTTGTAAAGCTTTTCCCCGCGGGCATTTTCGGAGCGGAATATTTCCGCGCCGTAAAGGCTCCGTTTAAGCACATTCCCATTGCGGCGGTCGGCAACATTACGTCGGAAAACCTCGTCGCCTTTTACCGCGCGGGTGCACAAGGCTTTGGCGTAAGCACGGGTATTTTTGAAAAGACCGCTGTAGAGGAAGGCGACAAGGCACGCATCCTAAGCCGTGCAAAGCTCTACGCCGAGCTTTACCGCAGTGCGAAGGAGGGCGCGAAATGAGGCTTTTCATCGGGCTTGAACTCCCCAAATCGTTCAAGGCGGAGCTTTTCCGGATGGAAAGCGAGCTCAAGGCGCTCGGCGCGACGGGTCGTTTCGTGCCGGAGGACAATTTCCACATCACGCTCAACTTTTTGGGCGAGCAAAGCGATGTGTACGGCATTGCAAACGCCATGAAGAGCGCCGCCCGCGGCATCCGCCCGTTTACACTGCACCTCGCAAAATACGGCTGCTTTCCGCGTGCGGATGGGCATGTTGCCTTCATCAACGTCGCGGGCGACCTCAACGAGCTTTCGGTGCTTCACGAATCCCTCATAAGCGCACTTCTCGACGGCGGCTTTTCCTGTGAACGCAAGCGCTTTACGCCCCACATCACGCTCGGGCGGGCGGTCAAATACCCCGAAGGCACGGAGGAAAAGCTTCAATCGCTTTCCCCAAACGCATCGGTTTCCGTTTCCGGCATGGTACTTTTTGAAAGCGTGCGGCGCGAAAGCGGAATGATCTACTCGGTTTTACATAGGGAGAAGTTTTGATGGAGCAACGCGTCACCTTTGTGACAGGGCGCGCGGGCGCGGGCAAAAGCCGATATTTGCGCGAAAAGATGTGCGCGCTTTTGGAGCAGGGCGAGCGCGTGCTCGTGCTTGTGCCGGAACAGTTTACCTTTGAAACCGAACGCGAGCTGACGGAGGCATTTTCCGGCGGACTCTACAACGTTTCGGTTTTTTCGTTTACCACGCTTGCGCGGCGGGTGCTCAAAAAAAGCGGCGAAAAAAACGTTTTCATTTCGCCTGAGGGGATGCGCATGGTGGTGCGAAAGTCGGTGGAGGAATGCTCGGCAAGCCTTGCGGCGTTTTCGGGCGTCGCGGCACACCCCGGGTTTGCGGAAACCTGCGGCGGGCTTTTTTCCATGTTCAAGCGCTTTGAGATCGCGCCGGAAACGCTTACACAAGCCGCCCAAAAGCTTCCCGATGGGGCCCTTTTAAAAAGCAAGCTTGAAGAGCTTTCCCTTCTTTATGAGCACACGCAAAACTACCTTTTGAACCGCTACATCGACGAGGAAGACGCTTTTTGCGCACTCTTAAGGCTTCTCCCGGAGTCCTTTGTTGCCGAGCGCCATGTGTTCATCGACGGGTTTGACCTTCTTACCGAACAGATCTACCGCATCATCGCGGCGCTCATGGAGCACGCGAAAAGCGTTTCCGTTTCCTTCCGGGTGGACTTTTCACCCCGCTGCCGCGACAGCGCGGTATTTGTGACCGAGCGCAGGGCGTACCTTCGCCTCTATGAAGAAGCCAAAGCGCTTTCCCTTACGCCGTTGGCCGTGAACCTTCCGGAAAAGGACGCGCAGGATGGCGGCCGTGCCGCTTTTGGCGCGCTTCGCCACCTTGAAAAGGAGGGCTTTTCCTACCCGTTCACACCTTTTGAGGGTGAGCCGGATGGCCTTAGCCTGTTCGCGGCGAGCGACCGTTTCGCCGAGGTGCACGCGCTTGCCGATAGAATCTCTCTTGCCGCCATGCGCGGCATCCGCTACCGCGACATGGCCGTTGTGGCAACCGATATGGGTGCGTATTTCCCCATTGTAAGCCGCGTGTTCCACGCTCGCGACATCCCGTTTTTTACCGATGCGAAGCACCCGCTTTCTGGTTACCCCGCGCCAAGGCTTCTTTTGTATGCGCTTCGCGCGGTGACGCTTGACTATGGCGCTTCGGATATGGCGGAGCTTTGTAAAACCGGCCTTTGCGGCGTTTCCATAGACGAGGCAGAGATTTTTGAAAACTATTGCATCGCCTACGGCATACGCGGCAGGGCGTTTCTGGAGCCGTTCAAAAAGGGCGAGGTACCTCCTGAAGCGGAAGACGCGCGCGCCGCGCTCGTTACACCGCTTCTCCACTTGCGCGAACGCCTGCGTGAGGCAAAAACTGCGGCGGGAAAAACCGAGGCAGTCGCAAAGTATCTTGAGGAGCTTTCGGTGTTCGAACGCCAAAACGCGCTCGTTGAGGAGCTTCGCCGCCAAGGCAGGCTCGAGCTTGCGGCTGAAAACGCGCAGGTCTACAACCACATCATGGAGCTTTTGAGCCAGCTTCATGCTGTAATGGGCGACACAAAGCTTTCAAACGCGCGGTTTGCCGCCATTTTGAGCGAAGGCTTTGACGCGTGCACGGTAGGCGCCATTCCCGCAACGGCCGACCAGGTGCTTTTCGGCAGCGTGGGACGCACCCGTGCAAGAAGCGTTCGCGCGCTTTTTGTAATCGGCGCAAACGAGGGCGCATTCCCGCTTAGCGTTCCCGACGAGCAGATCATCGACGACCGCGAGCTTGAAAAGCTAAGTGAGCTCGGCGTTACCCCTTGGGATTCGAGTGCCGACAAGGGCGCCATCGCACTGGCGGACGTTTATAGTGCCGTATCCAAGCCCACGGAACTTCTTTCCCTTTCCTACCCCATGACGGTGGATGCCTCCCCCGCGCCCGCGTGCGCGCTCATCGACCGAATGAAGGCGCTTTTCCCCACACTCGTCGAGCAAACCGACGTAAACGCGCCGTTCACGCCGGTGCTGCCCGAGGGCGCGTTTCTTCCCCTTACACACATGCTCCGCCGCTTTGCCGATACGGGGACACCCGAAAAGGAGCTACCCCCGCTTTATGCGTGGTTTACAAAAAGCGACGCTTTTTCTCCGCGCCTTTCGGGCGTGGAGCAAGCGCTTTTTTTCAACACCTCGCCGGAGCTTTTCGGCAGGCAGCTCGCGTTGGCGCTCTACGGTGCGGATGCCGCCGGAAGCGCCACGCGCTTTGAGGAGTTCAACGCCTGCCCGTTCCGGCATTTCGCCAAATACGGGCTTCGCATTCTGCCGCGCAAGGAATACAAGGAACGAAGCCTTGAGGAAGGCACGTTTTTGCACGAGGCGCTCTCCCTTTATGTGGACGCGCTGACCACGCGCTATGAAAACCCCTCAGAAATTACCAAAGAACAATGCGAAGCGCTCCTCGACGAACTTTTGCCGCCGCTCATCAGCTCACACAACAACGGCGTTTTTTTGGACACGCGCCGCGGCATGCTCCGCTGCAGCGAGCTGATTCGCGCGGCAAAGGCCACGGCATGGGCTGCCACGCGCCAGCTTGCACTCGGCGGCTTTCGCGTAGAGGGCACGGAGCTTTCCTTCGGAACGAAGGGTGCTTCCATGCCCGCCATCCTCGTGGAGCTTGACGATGACACGAAATTTCGCATCACGGGAAAAATCGACAGGCTCGATTCTTATGAGGCGGACGGTGCTACCTATTATCGCATCGTCGATTATAAAAGCGGCGACAAACGGTTTGACTTTTCGGGCCTTTACCACGGCTTAAAGCTCCAGCTTCCGCTTTACGCGCGCGCCGTGCTTTTTGCAAACCGCGCCGCGCGCGCCGCAGGGTTTTACTATTTGCAAATGAAAGAACCTGTGCTTCGCGATGAAGCAAAGGATGTAGACGACTTTGAACGGAAGCTCTTTTCTGAGTTTCGCTTGAAGGGCCTCACCCTCAAAGACCCGCAGGTGATCGCCGCCACCAACGGCGGCGACGGAAATGACGCGGTTGTTTCTGTAAAGCGAAGCCCGTATGTGGTGGACGATGCGGTCATCGGCGCGGTCGTAACCTACGCAGGCGAAAAAGCGAAGCAAACGCTTCAATCGATTCTCGACGGGCACGCCGAGGTATCGCCCTACCGCTTGAAAGGCAGCGGGGCAAGCCCCGCCTGCGCCTATTGCGACTACAAAAGCGTATGCGGCTTTGATTTGAAGCTGCAAGGCTGCGTTTACCGCAACCTTAGAACCATGAAGTGCGAGGATTTTATGGAAAAGACGGGAGGCGGCGTGGATGGCGTGGACGAAGGAACAAACTGAAGCCATCGAAAAAAGCGGCAGCCTTCTTGTTGCCGCTGCCGCGGGAAGCGGCAAAACAGCGGTGCTCACCGAGCGCATCGTGCGGCTCATCACCCTAGGTGCGGACGTAAGCGACTTTTTGGTGGTTACCTTTACGCGTGCCGCGGCGGGCGAAATGAAAAAGCGCATCGGCAAGCGCCTGTTCGACGCGGCTGCCGAGGCAACTGAAAAGGACGCGCAGCGCCTTTACCGCGCCGCGACCGCCGTGGGGCAAGCGAACATCTCCACCATGCACGCGTTTTGCGCGCAGGTGCTGCGCCGCCATTTCCACACGGTGGGCATTGACCCCGCGTTTCGTATTGCCGACGACGCGGACGTGGCGGTCATGCGCGAGGACGCGCTAGACGAGCTGTTTGAAGAATACCTCGAAAATAACGAAACCGAGTTCAAAAAACTGTGCGACATGTTTCATCCTTATAGCGCGCTTCGCGAGGCGCTTTTGTCGATCCATAAGTTTATGTATTCGAAGCCCGATCCGTTTTTGTGGCTGGAGCAAGCGGTAAGCCTTTACCGCACAAAAGAGGAGGACATTCTCTCCTTGCCGCATACGGTACTGTTTTCCCGCGAATGCAGGCGCAAGCTTGCGCAGCGGCTCGAGGCCTATGCCCGCGCACGCGACTTGATTTGCGGCGATTACCCTAACATGGCCCAAAAGATGGATGAGGAGCTTGTTTCGCTTCGCGAGGCGCTTCGCTGTGAGGACATCGTTGCCTACCGCGCCGCGCTTTCGCGCGCCGCCTTCCCCACCATGCAATGGCCAAGGGGTACGCCCGATGAGGTTAAAAAGCCCGTGCAGGATGCGCGCGGCAAATGCAGAGATGTTTGGAAAGCACAGCTTGAGGAATGCTCGATAGACCCGCACAAAGAGGCCGCGCGCATGGCATTTGTTGCGGAGCGCCTTGAGACCCTTCAGGGTTTTCTTCAAGCGTTTTCCGAGCGCATGGCACAAAAAAAGACGGCCGCACGCGTTGTAGACTACAACGACCTTGAACACCTTACCTTAAGGCTTTTTGAAAACGAGGCAGTAGCAGCGGAGTACCGCGAAAAATTCCGCTATATTTTTGTGGACGAATACCAGGACTCCAACACCGTACAGGAGAGCATTCTCAAAAAAATCTGCCGCGCGGACAACTTGTTTTTCGTGGGCGACGTAAAGCAGAGCATTTACCGCTTCCGCCTCGCGGAACCCGGATTGTTTCTTGAAAAATACGCGCGCTATGGCAAAAACGAGGGCGGTTTGCGCATCGACCTCAACGCCAACTTCAGAAGTGCAAGAAACGTTGTGGACGCCGTGAACGCCGTGTTTTCCCGCGCGATGCGCCGCGAGGGTGCAGAGATCGACTACGACGAGCGCGCGGCGCTCGTTTTCGGGCGCGGCGACGGCGCGGAAGGAAGCGCGGAACTTTGCCTCATCGAGCGCGGTTCACAAGGCGTTTTTTCATGGGCGAGCAGCAACGAGGAACCTGTGGTTGATGCCGAAGACGAAGCGCCTGACGGCGAGCGCGAAGAAGGCGCGGAAAGCGAAAGCACGCGCCTTGAAACGGCGGATATGGAGGATGCTGAGGTGGAAGCGCGCGTAGCCGCGCGCCGCATCCACACGCTCATGAAGACCATGCGGGTACCGGACGCAAAAAGCGGTGCCTTGCGCCCCTTAAGATACAGCGACATCGCGGTTTTGCACCGCGCGCCAAGGCGCGCGGCGGGAGCCTGGGTCGAAACGCTCAGCGCGCAGGGTGTACCCGCCTACGCACAGCTTCGCGGCGGCTACTTTGACGCGGTGGAGGTGCAGGTGTTTTTGGACCTTCTCAGGGTGCTCGACAACCGCCGGCAGGACATTCCGCTTGCGGCGGTTTTGCGCTCCCCCATCGGCGGCTTTTCCACGGAGGAGCTTATCGAGCTTCGCTCCCAATTTAAAAACGGCCTTCTTTTCGACGCGCTTACACAGTCGCTTTCGTACGATACGCCGCTTGCAAAAAAGGCGGCCGACTTCCTTCAAAAGATCAGCCGCTGGCACGACGACGCGGGGCTTCGCGGCCTCGAAGAGCTTTTGGGCAGGCTGTTTGAGGAAACGGGCTATTATGACTTTGTGACCGCACTCCCCGGCGGGCCTTCGCGCCAAAAAAACCTCGACGCGCTTTTTTCCATGGCGCGCGCCTACGAGGCAAACGGCGCACGCGGCCTTACGGGCTTCCTTTCCTTTATGGACAGAATCAAAAACACCGATACCGTTGGCGAAGCACAAACCGCGGGAGCGGATGTTGTGCGCGTGATGAGCATACATGCCTCAAAAGGGCTTGAATTTCCCGTAGTGTTCCTTGCTGGCATGTCGAGCGGTTTCAACCGCACCGACACAAAAAGCAGGCTCATTCTCGACGGCACCTACGGCATAGGCCTTCGCCCCATCCTCAATGGTGCCTGCGCAAAAACGCTTTTGTGGCGCGGGGTGCGCGAAAGCCGCCACTTTGCCGATACCGCCGAGCAAATGCGCCTCCTCTATGTGGGCATGACCCGCGCGCGCGACGCGCTCATTATGCTCGCAACGGTAAAAAGCACCGAAGAAACGCTGCAAAAGGCGCTTGTGCCGCTTACGCCGTTGAGCGTTTCAAATGCAGGCCGTTTTTTAGATTGGGCGCTCAGCGCGCTTATGGATACCCCCTGTGCCAACGCCGTCCGCCAGAGCATGGGTCTTAAAGCGCTTGAAGGGGCATCCTTCTGCACCATAACCGCCGCCTCCCCCGAAGGCGGTGCAAATTCGTTCGCCGCGGTGGACGAGGGCGAATGCCGCGCGTTTTTCAAGGAGGCCGCCACGGCGGATACTTTCGCGTTTGATGCGCAATTTTCATGGCGCTACCCGTATGAGGAGGCCACAAGGCTCCCCTCGAAGCTCAGCGTAACGGGGCTTTTGCAGAGCTTGCCCGTACTTCGTGAAACGCCGGACTTCTTTGCAGCAAAAACACCAACCCCCGCCGAGCGCGGCACGGCCACGCACCTTTTGATGGAATACATCAGCATTCGCCCGCACACGCCGGAAACGGTGCAGGCGGAAATTTCGTCGCTTTTGGAGCGCGGCAT
>DLFZ01000021.1:0-2362 GCA_002482435.1 Christensenella sp. UBA7707 | reverse complement strand
CTCAACAATCGGGCAGCGACTGATCAACGCAAAAGTTCGCGAACGCGAGCTTGAGTTCAACTGCCGCATCCCCGCTTCTGAACTCTTAGAAAACGCAGGAGGGGAGCCCATTTTGCTGCAAGGCGTGATCGACTGTTGCTTTTTGGAGGACGATGCATGGGTGATTCTCGACTACAAAACCGACTACATCCCCCTAGGCACTTCCGTTTCGGAAGCCGCGCAAAAACACCAAAAGCAGCTCGACCTTTACGCACGGGCGCTTAGCATTTTGACCAACAAACCCGTAAAGGAACGCTTCGTACACTTTTTGCGCACAGGAGAAAGCGTTTCTCTTTGATGGAAATCGGATTGTTTTATCCTAAATTTTGCCCCAAGATGTGTTTCATACGCTTATTTTGTTGTATGCTTAACTTAGCAACAGGCGGTTTGACCGCACAAATTTAAAAAAGGAGACAGAAAATGCGCAAAAAACTGCTTTCCCTGCTGCTTGTCCTTGCTATGGTGCTTACGCTTGGCGGCACGGCTGCGCTGGCCGACACCGAGCCCTCCACACTCGAAGACTTTCTTTCGGGCGACCTTGAAGGTAAAATCGTGATCCTTCACACCAACGACGTACACGGTGCGCTCACCGGCTATGCGAAGATCGCCGCAGCGCGCGACGCCATTGAACAAAAGGGCGCGAAAGTGCTTTTGATGGACGACGGCGACTACATTCAGGGCACCGCCTATGTAAGCCTTGTCAAAGGTCAAACCGCGATGGATCTTATGAACCTTGCGGGTTACGACGTCGCTACCGTGGGCAACCACGAGTTTGACTACGGGTTTGAAAACCTTGTGAACATTCTTACCAGAGCGCAATACAAAACCGTGGCCGCCAACGTCACGCTCGACGGCCAACCCGCTTTCGATTCCTACGCGATCTTTGAAGAAGGCGGCGTAAAAATAGGCGTGTTCGGCATTGTGACGCCCGAAACGGCCACCAAGGCGAACCCCGCCATGATCAAGGGCGTTTCCTTTGCCGCCGGCAGCGAAATGTTTGCCGCCGCGCAATCCGCCGTAGACGCTCTGTTGTCGGAAGGCTGCGATCTGATCGTATGCCTTGGGCACCTTGGCGTTGACGCGGAAAGCGAGGGCAACCGTTCAACAGACCTTCTGCAAAAGGTCAACGGCATCGATCTTTTCATTGACGGGCACAGCCATACCGTGATCGATGGCATGAATAACGAATACCAAACCTATGAACCGGGCGGCACTATGCTCGTTTCTACCGGCACCGCGTTTGACAACATCGGCGCGGTCGTTTACGACCCCGAAACCAAAACGCTTTCCTCCGCACTCATCGACGTGACCGATGATATGCCCGTGGATGCCGCTGCCGCCGCGCGTGCAAACGGCATCATCGCTGCGGTAGACGCGGAATTCGGTAAGGTGTTCGCCACCACGTCCGTAAAGCTTTACGGCTCCAAGGACAGCGGCGTGCGCCAGCAGGAAACCAACATGGGCGATCTGATCGCCGACGCGGTGCTTTGGAAGTTCCAAAACGACGCTTCGCTTGCAAACCTCCCGATGCCCGTCGCGGCGCTCAACAATGGCGGCGGTATTCGCGTAGACATCGAAGCGGGCGACATTACAAAAAAGGACATCAACACCGTTTTGCCCTTCGGCAACACGCTTTGTCTTGTAACGGTAACGGGCGCGCAGCTACTTGAGGCGCTTGAAGCTTCCACCTTCTGCACGCCGGAAATGGTCGGCGGCTTCCCGCAGGTAGCGGGCATCGTGTTTTCCATCAACACTACCGTACCCTACGCACAGGGTGAGCCCTACCCGGTTTCCACCTACTTTGCGCCCGCGAGCATTGGCCGCGTGAGTATTGAAAGCGTTGGCGGCGCACCGTTTGATGAAAACGCGCTTTATACCGTTGCCACAAACAACTTCGTGGCGGCGGGCGGCGACACCTACTATGTGTTCACCGAGGCTCAGTCCATGGTGGATACCGGCATAACGCTCGACGAAGTGGTGATGGAATACATCACCACCGCGCTTAACGGTGCGGTAGGCGACCAATATAAAGGGCCAGCAGGCCGCATCACGGTTTTGACCGAAGCCCCTGCGGCAACCGAAGCGCCCGCCGCCACGGCCTCGCCTGTGCCCACGATAGCGCCCGTGATCGAGCCCGCCGCGCCGGACAACACGCTTTTGTTCGTTCTCATTTGCGTGGCTGCGCTTGCAGCGCTTGGTGCGGCAACGGTGCTGATTGTAAAGTCCGTTAGGAAAAACAAAAAAGCGGGCAACGAGTAGGCCGTATCCGCACAGTACATTTGATTGATAAGCACAAAAACGGAGCGCGCGGGAAACCGCGCGC
>DLFZ01000135.1 GCA_002482435.1 Christensenella sp. UBA7707 | reverse complement strand
ATGTCAAATTCCATCGAGGCGTTCTCCATGCCCTCATGCGTGAGCGCGAAGGCTTTGATCTCGCTGTAATGCGTGGTGGCGAGGCAAATGGTTTTGCGGCGGTGGATTTCCTCGAGAATGCTCATGGCAAGCGCCGCGCCCTCCACAGGGTCGGTGCCCGCGCCAAGCTCGTCGAACAGAACAAGCGAGGTTTCGTCGCACGCATCGAGGATGGAAACGATGTTTGTCATGTGCGAGGAGAACGTGGAAAGCGACTGCTCGATAGACTGCTCGTCGCCGATGTCGGCAAACACGTTTTCAAACACCGAGAGCTCTGTACCCTCGTTGGCCGGCACGAAAAGCCCCGCCTGCGCCATGAGCGAAAAAAGCCCTACGGTTTTGAGCGTAACGGTTTTGCCGCCCGTGTTGGGGCCGGTGATGATGAGCGTGCGGAACGCGTCGCCCAGCCAAATGTCGATTGGCACCACCTTATCCGCCGCAAGCAGCGGGTGCCTGCCTCGCACAATGCGGATGTAGCCATGGTTGTTGAGCTTGGGCTTTACGCCGTTCATTGCGCGCGAAAGCGCGGCCTTAGCAAACGCAAGGTCGATCTCGCCCAAAATGGCAAGGTCTTCGGCGATGTCGTCGGCATACGGCTCAACCATGGCGGTAAGCTCCGCCAAAATGCGCTCAACCTCCGCCTTTTCCTCAGCCATTAGCTTTTTCAACTCGTTTCCAAGCTCGACCACGGCCGAGGGCTCGATGAAAAGCGTTGCGCCGCTGCCGGACTGGTCGTGGATGAGCCCGGGCACCTGCTGGCGGTATTCCTGCTTTACAGGTATGACATAGCGCCCGTTCCGTATGGTAACGAGCGGTTCCTGCAAGTATTTTTGGTACGAGGTGGAACGGATCATGGAATTGAGTTTTTCACGCACCTTTTCGTTGGCGACGCGCATGGCGCGGCGGATGCGGGCAAGCTCCGGCGAGGCGCCGTCAAACATTTCGTCCTCGCTCAAAATGCAACGGTTGATTTCCTCTTCCACGCTACGGTGCGTTTGGATGTTGGCGGCGAGGTTAGATAGGAGCCCACCTTCCTCACTCACAAGCTGCTCGCGTGCAACGCGCGAAGCCTTGAGGCATTGCACGATGCCAAGCAGCTCACCGGCGCTTAAAAAAAGCGCCGCGTGCATGCGCTTGAGGCACATGCGCATATCAGGGAACGAGTCCACGGGCGAATTCCCCTTGCGGTATAAAAACGTTTCCGCCTCGCCCGTAAGCGCGAGCATGTTTTCCACCTCATAAATGCGAGGCGATGGGCTAAGCTCCAAGGCAAGCTCTTTTCCAACGCACGAAACCGCACGCATTTCAAGCATGCCGATGATTTTATCGTATTCCAGGGTTTTTAATGCCTTTTTCTGCATAACAAACTCCATTGTATTTTCTTAGAGGATTCCTTTATTCCACAGGTCGAGAGAAATGCCCGCGCGTTGCGCCCTTTGTTGGCTCCACCCGCCCGCCCGCAAGCGCCGTTTTTGCCGCGCGCACCCGCTCACCCACAGCATCGGGCGTTTCCGTATAAAANNGCCTACGGCTTTGGGCGTTTCCGTGTAAAACGAGAGAAACACAGCCTCCGGCGCAGGCAAAGATGAGATAAGGTCGGTAATATCCGTAACGTCGCAGTTCAAAACGCGCACAAGGCAGCCGCCCTGTTGCACAATCGGGCTTAACGGAAAAACGCGGCCTTCGCCGTCTGTAAGCGTCATTTCCCCTTTTTTGCACGAAACACACCCCACATGCTCGCGCACGGGGCAATGCAAAAGCTGCATCAGCTCCGCCCTGCCGTAAACATGCACCGCTCCCCCAACGCCTACAAGTATATCACGCATCTGAGGCTTTGTCAGTTCCGGCGAGAGCGTAACGCGGTCAAAACCGAGTTCGTAAAGCGCGCTGACCGTATAGGCATTCATGGCGTTGAGCGCGCTGCCCGCGATTTTTAACGGAAGGTGCACCATCGCTTCAAACTGTGAAACGTGCTGCGCCATCGCGCCATCTAAAAGACCGTTTTTTAAAAGCTTTTCCACCTTTTCATGTTCCGCGCGCGGTATCATTACCGCGGGGAGCGCAAGCAGGAGCTTTGCGCTTTTTCGAATCGTTTGAAGCGCCTCGAGCGCTTCAAACGCCGTTTCTCCGTAGCTTTGGGGCTCAAAAACGATCTCGTCTACACCGCTAAGATGCGCCGCATTCGCCTGCTCGACGGTTTTCACCTTCACACACACGGCGGTGTTGTTCACGCCTCGCGTGAGCTTTCGAGGCACAAGGGAGAAAGGTTCCGTTTCGCGCCGCGCAGTGAGAAGCGCCTCCATGTTCTCGCATGCCGCGCGCCTCAACGCGTTCACCGCGGATACCGCAAGGTAGGCCTCTGCGTCTGCCTCCACCGTGCATTCTGCGCAGGAGAACGCCGTGCCGCCGAGTTTTTTCAGCTGCGCCGCAAAACGCTCCGTATCCAAAGGCTTTTCGGCTCGCTGCACCGCTTCTCCCTCCACACGTGCCTCATACCCCCCGCAACGGATGGTAAGTGCGGCAGGAGCGCCGACATGAAGCGTGAGAAGAAGCGTACACGGGCGCGTTTTCGTTTCCCTTGCGTAGGTTTCACGCAAGGGGCTTAAAACGCTTTCCTTGGGCTCGGTTTCGCCAGCGCGCGCATTCGTCACGCCACCGTCGCCGAAAGAATAGCCCGTTCGGATGCCGCCGCGGTTGAACACCGCAAGCATCCGCTCGGTTTCTTTTTCAACCTCTTGCGCGCTCGCACCGTCGAGCGCCATGCGGTACGCGCGCGTGACCGCCGCCACATACTCCGCGCGCTTCATACGCCCTTCAAGCTTGACACAGGCGATGCCCGCGCGCTCCANNGATTTCCTTCAAATGCCCGATCATGCACATATCGCTCAGGCTCAAATGATAATCATCCGCACCGGGGCGGCCGCTCACGCTGATGCGCTTGCGGCACGGCTGCGCGCAGGTACCCCGGTTGCCGCTGCGCTCCCCCGCCATAGAGGAAAACAGGCACCCGCCCGAAAAGCTCATGCACATGGCTCCGTGCGCGAAGGTTTCAATTTCAATGCCGCTCTCTTTTACGATGCCGGCAATTTCTTTGAGCGGCACCTCGCGCGCGAGTACCGCGCGCACAGCACCCATGCGCTTTACGGCTTTTGCGCCTTCAATGTCGTGTACACCCATTTGCGTGCTTGCATGGACTGTAAGGTAGGGCAGGTGCTTTTTTAAAAGCGAAACAAGCCCCAAGTCCTGCACAATCACCGCATCCGCCCCGTAAGCATAAACGCTTTGCGCAAACAAAAGCGCGGCTTCCATTTCCTTATCAAGAAGAAGCGTATTGAGCGTGATGTAGCTTTTTACGCCGCGAAGCGCGCAGTAGTTAATCGCTTCCCCGAGCGCCGCGCCTTCAAAATTGTTCGCATTTTTTCGGGCGTTGAATAGTCCGCCGCCGAAATACACGGCGTCCGCGCCGTTTTGCACCGCAGCAACAAGGCTTTCGCGGCTGCCCGCAGGTGATAAAAGTTCCATACATTCCCTCAATTCCACAAAAAAACGGTTCGGAACAGACACTGCCCCAAACCGCTACATAAAAAGCCTAAGAAAACCCGTCCTGCTATTTGACGGTGGTCGGCTGCTTCGACTCAAACGGGCGCTTAACGGGCGCCGCCGGCGCGCTTTGGCGCGGCATTTCCCGAAGCTGCGCAATGCGCGAGTCGAGCGCGTCGTACTCGGCGCGCAGGCGATGCAGCTCGTCGGCCATATTCAGCGAGGCAAGCACAAGGCAATTTACCGTACTCAGGTTTGGATATGCGGATTGAACATCGTCATACTTCTTGTCCACATATTTGGCAAGCATCTGCATGTAGTCTTCGCTTTCGGCAGCGGAGAGCTTCAATTCCTGCCCCGCCACACGAACCACGGTACGGGTCTTTTCCATTCTGCGCACCCCAATACATCTTGTATATTTTATTAAGAATTATACAACGTGTTGTGCTTTTTTTCAAGTGGATTGCGCATATTTTCTCATGTTTTCCCATAAAAATATAGGTTTACCCGCATTTTGCGCGTTAACGCACCTGTTTTTTTAAACAGCGGGCGGCTTGGGCGTTTCAAGAAGCGCCGTAATCACAAGCGGTTCATCGCCGGATGCATGAAAAATCACCTGAACGGCAATGTCGCCACAATTCAAATTCCTGTTTTTTCCATCGGAAATTGTCGATTCAAGGGCGAACAAAAAAGCTTCGCGGTCAGACTGTGAAACGCCATCCTTTACATCGAGCGTCAAAAGAAGCGAAAGCGCCTCGCCCGAAAGCCAATCCACCTGTGCCTGATATGCTTCCTGCTTTTCTTTATAGAGCCTAAGTGTAAGCTGTGAGGCGTTTTTGTCGGGTTCCTTCGGCGCTAAGGGGCGGGCGACACGCAAAACAAACTCGCCCACGCCTTCTTGTGCGGTGCTAAGAGAAAGCGAGCCGTCTAAAGGAGCACCCTCAAGAGAATAAGAAAAAACACCGTCGTTTTGGGAAAGCGGCGCGTAAAAGCCTTTTCCCTCTACAAAATCCTCCGCCGCGGCAAGCGGCCGCGCCGTGGGCGGTGGGGAGGAAGGCGCTTCGGCTGCGGTGTTTGCAAAAGGCGAGGCGTTTTTCGTAAAAAAATAGAGCGCCGCGCACAAGAGCACCATAACGGCGGTAAAAATGCCCGCCGCCAGCTTTTGCGCGCTTTGCTTCTCCATTTTTTTGCGCATCAGATGCCTCCTGAAAAAGCGTTTTGCAGCAGCTCGCTAAGCCCTTCTTCTCCGTTTCGCCCCGCCCTTTTGAGCGCGGCGCAAAACCACGCAGGTATCGGCGCATAAAACGAAAGCGTTTCCCCCGTGGAGGGATGCGTAAGCGTAAGCTTTGCCGCATGGAGCGCCTGCCCCGTAAGCCCGAGCTTGGGCTTTTCGGGGCCATAAACCGTATCCCCCGCCACAGGGTGGCGGATGTATGCCATATGCACGCGAATTTGGTGCGTTCTGCCGGTTTCAAGCGCAAGCGCAAGCAAGGTAAAAGCGCCGTAGCGTTCCAGTACGCGCCAATGGGTAACGGCCTCCCTGCCGTTTGGTGTAACCGCCATGCGTTTGCGGTCGGTTTTATGCCGCCCAATAAGCGCGTTTACCGTGCCGCTCTCCTCTTTGATGTTTCCTTCCACGATCGCCAAATACGAGCGGCGCGCGGTATGAAGCTTCATTTGCTCGGCCAGCGCGCGGTGTGCGGCATCGTTTTTGGCAACCACGATAAGCCCCGAGGTCAGTTTGTCGATTCTGTGTACGATACCCGGGCGAAGCTCGCCGCCGATGCCGCTCAAATCCTTCAAGCGGTACAAGAGGGCGTTAACGAGCGTTCCCGTTTCGTTGCCTGGCGCAGGGTGCACCACCATGCCCTTTTCCTTGTTGACAACGGCGATGTCCTTATCCTCGTAAACGATGTCGAGCGGAATATCTTCCGGCAGAAGCTCCGTGACGCGCGGCGGCGGCAGAACGAGCTCCACCCGATCGCCCGCTTTGAGCTTCATGTTTGCTTTGGAGGGCTTGCCGTTTACCAGCACCATACCCTCTTCAATGCGCTTTTGGATATAAGAACGGGACTCGCCCGCGCATTTTGCGACAAACACATCAAGCCGCTCGCCGCCGAGCGCCTCAAACAGAAGCGGCTCCGCCTGCGGGGCCTCTGATTCCTCGTCTTCCCACAAAAGCTCGTCGTTTTGCGTCAAGGTCAATCCTCCGCGTTTCCCTTTTCTTCCCCGGTTGGCTGTTCTTCCTGCGAGGCTTCCTCTAAAGCCGGGGTTTCTTCACCCTTTTTGCTCTTCGGCTCGTCCTGTAAAAACGCTTTGCCCTTGAAGAATAACACGTCGAGGATTAAGAGCGCCGTTCCCACCGTAACCGCGCTGTCGGCCACGTTGAATACGGCGAAATTGACGAGTACAAAGTAGAACATGTCGCGCACATAGGTCAAAAAGATGCGGTCGATGAGGTTACCGAGCGCACCGGCGAGAATGAGCGCCAGCGAAACACGCATCAAAGTATGCAGCTTTTTATGGTTTTTACAGAGCCAATACACGATGGCACAGCATGCCACAATCGTGATTGCGATAAAGAACCAGCGCGCATTTTGCAGCATACCGAACGCCGCACCGCGATTTTCTACATAGGTGAGGTGAAAAACGCCCTCAAGAAGCGGATAGGAGTTGTTGGGGAGCGTTGTGAGCCAGCCCGCAGCAAACGCCTTGACCGCTTGGTCGAGCGCAACCGCAAGGAGGACGATGATGATTTCGAGCATAGGGTTCCTCCACAAATTGATAAAACGCGGCGCCGCGCCGCAGAAAAGCCAAATCCGTTTTCCCACAGAAGGTGCAATAATACTGCCACTGAGCGTCGGCCACTTTTCAAACACATCCTAGTATAGCATGTCAGTTGCTTTGGGTATAGAGGTACCACTTGTCCGCCGTGCGAAGCGTATCGGGCTCCCGCATGCCGCTTACGCCCTGAATGGCGGAATCGTACACGATGCTGTTAAGCCTGAAATACAGCGTGAGGAACGGAAGCTCCTGCACGAACTGCTGCTGCATGGCGCTTGCCGCGCTGCGGTAGGCCGTTTCATCCGCGGCGGTTACCAAAGCCTCTGCAAGGGTTGTGAGTTTGTCGCTTGAAAACCCGCCATAATTCTGACTGCCGTTTGCATCCACAAACTGCGAAACAATACCGTCGCGCGCAAGGTTGAAGCCGCACAGCGCAAGGTCGAACTCGCCTGAAGAAAGCTTCTTTAAAAATTCATTGTCGGCCTCGGTCAAGGAATACGGCGCGGCTACAACTTCGATTTGGATGCCGAGCTTTCCAAGCTGCGCGGCAATCTCGTTTGCGGCACCTTCGCGAAGGTTGTCGGCGGTATCGGTCACGAGCAGCGTAAACTTCAGCTCCTCATAGCGCATGCCGCTCTCCTCCAAATAGCCGTCGCCGTCCGCATCCTTGTAGCCCGATTCTAAAAGCAGCGAAAGCGCGCGGTCGGGGTCGTAGTCGTACACCTTTGAGGAGGAGTCATAAAGCCATGAATCCGGTGCAAAAGGCACGTCGCAGGCCTGCGCACGGTTCATATAAATGTTGGTAATGATGGTTCCGCGGTCGATCCCGCAGGCAAGCGCCTTGCGGACGTTAATATCCTGAAGGGCGGCGTTGGCGCTGTTAAAAACCAAAATCTCCGCATTTTGGGTGAGGATATCGTAAACGGTGGTAATGCCCTCCTCACGGTACTTGCCCGCTGTAACGGCGGAGGTCGGCACCATGTCGAGCTGGCCCGCCGCGTAAGAGGCAAGAGCGGTTTCGTTGTTGTCGCGCGCGAGGAAGGTAATTTTGTCGAGGTATGGCCGCTGCTTCCACCAAGTTTCGTTCGCCGAAAGCTCAATACGCTCGCCGGTCATGGACGTTACTCGAAATGGCCCTGTGCCAACAGGCATCGTCGCGGAGGCGGAATCTGCCCGCATAACGGGTACCGTAAGCGCGTAAAGCGACGACAGACCAGCCTTTTTCATGGTAAAGCGCACGGTGTAATCGTCCAGCACATCCACGCTTTCTATTTTGGCAGCGTGGTAGGCGTAGTACGACGAAGCCATGCTCTTCACCCTATCGTAGGTGTATTTTACATCCGCAGCGGTCACTTTTTCGTTGTTGTCGTGCCAGCGGGCGCTGTTTCGAAGCTTCACCGTCCACACCCTGCCAGTTTCGTCAACCGACCAGGTTTCCGCAAGCCCCGCCGTGAGGGCACTCGTTTGATCCACGCTCAAAAGCCCCTCGAAAATAAGCGAGAACACGTTGAGCATTTCCTCGGTATTTACAAGAAGCGGATCCAAAAGATCCGCATTCGCCGGCATGGGAAGCGTGATCTCCCCGCCCTGCGCCGGCACAGGCGCGGGCGTTGGCGTAGGAAGAACGATCGGCGTTTCCTGCGGCTGCTCCGTTTTTGTGCACGAAACGGAGGAAAACGCCGCCACAAGCACAAGACAAAGCGCCAAAACACGTTTCAACCGCTTATGGTTCGTTGTCGCTAAGCTCTCGTTCATAAAGCTCCTCGTACTTCTTTATGGCTTGGGATACCTTTTCCACATAATTGCTCGTTTCTTCAAAGGGAATGCTCACAAGTTTCCCTTCCGAAGCATAGGCGGGGTCGTTAAGCCATTTTTCCACGTTGCCCGGCCCAGCGTTGTACGCGGCCAGCACCTTTGTTAAATCGTCGTAGCGCTTGGCGAGAAAGGAAAGGTACCAGCAGCCAAAGCGTATGTTCCACTCGGGCTCCAAAAGCATATCCTCGGTGAAGTTCTCCACCCCAAGCTTTTCCGCGATCCACGCACCGGTTTCGGGCATGATTTGCATCAGACCAAGCGCACCACGGTACGAACGTGCGTCCTTATCGTTGCCGCTTTCGCAATGGATCACTGCCGCCACAAGGTAACGGCTCAAAGCGTAATCGTCGGCATGTTTTTTGATTTCCTCGGCGTACAAAAGCGCGTAGGTGCGCTTTTCAAGCACGCGTGAAACGAAAAACGCCGCCGCGGACAAAAGCACCGCCAGCGCAAGCCCGATGAGGATCACCCGTGTGAAATTGGCTTTTTTACGTTTCGCCATATTTCCCCTTTGCCGTTTCATAAAGCGCGTCGACGCGCGCGTACAAGGCGTTGAGATCGCCGGAATTGTCGATGATTTCATGCGCGTAAGCGCGCTTTTCTTCTTGCGGCATCTGCGCGGCGATGCGGCGGCGCGCTTCATCTCGCGTACACGCATCCCGTGCCATTACGCGCGCGATGCGCGTTTCGTCGCTTGCAGTAACAAGCCACACCGAATCCACACGCGCATGCTCGCCCGTTTCAATCAAAAGCGGCATGTCATATACGACGATGGCGGTTTTCTTGGCCGTAAGCACCTCCGCCGCCCGTTTGCGCATGGCGTTTAAAATGCGCGGATGCAAAATGGCGTTGAGCGCAAAGCGCTTTTCCTCCTCCGCGAACACGATGGCTGCGAGCTTTTTTCGGTCAAGCACACCGTCAGCTTGAAGCACGCCCTCGCCGAAGGCGGAAACGATCTCCCCTAGGCCTTCCGAGCCGCGGGAGGAAGCCTCTCGCGCGATTTCATCCGCGTCGATCACATAGGCGCCAAGCACCTTGAGGCGTGCCGCGACGGTGGATTTTCCCGCGCCGATGGAGCCCGTTAAACCGATCAGCATACCCTACCTACTTGGTGTCGAACCAGCTTTGGCCGGTGCGTACATCCGCCAGAAGCGGAACGCTTAGGCGCATGGCGTCCTGCATGCATGCGCAAAGGATTTCACCCGCGCGCGCGGCTTCTTCAACGGGCGCGTCGATGATGAGTTCGTCGTGAATTTGCAAGATGAGCTTGGCTTTTAGCCCTTCTTTTTGAAGCGCCTCGTAAACGCGCACCATGGCAAGCTTGATAATATCTGCCGCAGTGCCTTGAAGCGGCATATTCATGGCCACGCGCTCGCCGAAGGAGCGGGTGTTGTAGTTGGAGGATTGAAGCTCCGGAAGCTCCCTGCGCCTGCCCATGAGGGTTTTTACATAGCCGAGGCGCTTCCCTTCCTCCACGGCGCCCTGCATATAGGCGCGTACGCCGCTGTAACGGTCGAGGTACATTTTGATATAGTCGCCCGCCTGCTTGCGCGTAACGCCCAGGTTCTTGGCAAGACCAAAGTCGCTGATGCCGTACACGATGCCAAAGTTGACCGCCTTTGCGGCGCTTCGTTGCTGCGCCGTTACCTGTTCAAACGGCACGCCGAACACCTCCGATGCCGTGCGGGCGTGAATGTCCGCCCCGTCAAGGAAGGCGCTTATCATGCGCTGGTCACCGCTCATGTGTGCAAGAAGCCTTAGCTCGATCTGCGAATAGTCCGCGCCTACGAGCACGTTCCCTTCGCTTGCGACAAACGCTTTTCTGATTTCCCGCCCCACTTCCGTGCGCACAGGAATGTTCTGAAGGTTCGGTTCGGTGCTTGAAATGCGCCCGGTGGCCGCCACGTTTTGGTTAAAGCTCGTGTGTACGCGGCCCGTTTTCGCGTCCGTCAACGTCAAAAGCCCATCGATGAAGGTGCTTTTGAGCTTCGATAAAAAGCGGTATTCCGTGATGTATTTTACGATGGGGTGCTTATCCTCAAGCGCTTCGAGCGTTTCCGCATCGGTAGAATAGCCGGATTTGTTCTTTTTTAGCGCGGGCAGCCCGAGCGTGTCAAAAAGCACCGTGCCAAGCTGCTTGGGAGAAAGGATGTTGAAGCGCGAGCCGGCATGCTCGTAAATGCTTTCCTCCAGAGAAGAGATGCGGGAAGCAAACGAATCCCCAAGCTCCTTCAAAGCGCCAAGATCCACGCGGAAGCCCGTACGCTCCATGTCGAAAAGAACCCTTGTGAGGGGTAACTCCACCGTTTGGTAAAGCGAAAGAAGCTCCTTTTCCTTAAGCTCCTCAAGCATTTCCCGCTCGAGCCTGAAAAGTGCGCACGCGGCGGGCGTTTGAAGGCCAAGCCGCTCGGCGCACAGGGTTTTTAGCGAATCCGCCGGGTGGATGGCATGGAGAAGATAATCGGCGATCATCGCGTCGAAATACGCCCCTTTGATCGCTGTACCGTGTCGCGCGGAAAGGTGCAAAAATCGTTTGGAATCGAAAAACAGCTTTTGCGTTTGTTCGCTTTCAAACACAGGCTTGAATGCCTCCATCACCTGCGCCTCATCAAGCCCCGCTTCAAAAAGCGTGGCGCTCAAAACGATCTCGTACTGCTCCTCCTCGCTTGCTGCGGCAAACAACGCACCATCCGCATACAACGCCACCTTTTTTGCGGCCTTGAGCGTTTGAGAAAGCGCTTGGAGAGCAGTAAGGTCGCTCACCTTATGCGTTACAACCTCGCGCGCCGCTTCACCTGACGCGGCGGCTACGTTCGCGCCGCCTTGCGGCAGGCGCGAAATAAGGCTCCTCAATTCAAGCTCGTGCATCATGGGCGCGGCCTGTGCCATTTGCGGCGGGGTGAACGCACAGCCTTCAAGCGGCGTTGTTACCGGTGCATCGGTGTGGATGGTGCCGAGCCGATAGCTCATACGCCCAAGCTCTGCGTTTTCCGTAAGCTTTGTGCGAAGCGCGCCGGATTCTTCCTCCGCACGTTTTAGCGTTTCCTCGAGCGTTCCGTATTTTTGTAAAAGCTTTAGGGCGGTTTTTTCACCCACGCCCGGAATGCCGGGCAAATGGTCGGAACTGTCGCCCATAAGCCCCTTCAAGTCCACCATCTGGGTGGGCTTCAGGCCGTATTGCTCAAAAAGCGTGGCCTCGTCGTATTCGACGGTATCCGTAATGCCCTTTTTGGTCATGAGCACATGGGTTTTGGCGCTCACAAGCTGGAGCGCGTCGCGGTCGCCCGTGACCAAAAGCGCATCGATGCCGTTTTCGTTCGCGAGGCGCGCGTAGGTACCGATGATATCGTCCGCCTCGTAGCGCTCACACTCGCACACGGCGATGCCCATTTTTGTAAGAAGCTCCTTAACGAGCGGGAACTGCGCGCGAAGGTCGTCGGGCGTTTCGCGCCTTCCGGCCTTGTACTCGTCGTACTCCTCGTGGCGGAAGGTCGGAGCGTGCATATCAAACGCCACCACAAGATGACTCGGCTCATACTGCAAAAGCTTTAAGAGCATGTTCACAAAGCCGAAAATCGCGCCTGTGGGCACGCCGGTTTTTGCCGTCATGGAGGGAAGCGCCCAGTACGCGCGGTGCATCAGGCTGTTTCCGTCGATCGCGATAAGCTTTTGCATGGCTTTGCTCCTACTTTTCTTTTGTCAATTTTGGCACGCGCCGGACCGTATGTAAACAAAACACTCCGTGAACAATGTTTTCTTCTTAGGCGGTAATCACATCGTATACCATGGGCGCATGTGCGGGCTTCTCTGTGCCGAGCACAAAGGCGCTTCGGAACATTTCCAACGCTTCTTCAAGCCGCTCTTCGGCGTTGACATAGAACGTGGCGACGCTTTCTCCCTTTTCCACGCGGTCGCCCATGCGCTTGTGCATCACAAGCCCCACGGCGTAGTCGATGGGGTCGCCTTTTTGTTCGCGGCCCGCGCCGAGGATTTGTGCGGCAATGCCGATGCGCTCGGCGTGCATGGCGTGAATGTAGCCCTCACCAAAAAGCGTTACGGGCAGCTTGCGCTTGACGCGGCAGAGAACATCGGGTTCCTTGATGCACGCGGTGTCGCCGCCGAGCGCCTTGAGCATGCCCTCCAGCCTTTTTAACCCTTCGCCGCTTACAAGCGCGCGCGTAAGCTTCACCTTTGCCTCGGCCTCGTTCTCTGCAAGGCCCGATACCATAAGCATGTGCGACGCAAGGAGCATGCAAACGGCATACAGCGGGTCGCTCTCGGGAATTTTCCCGGAAAGAAGCTCGATGGCCTCGCGCATTTCAAGCCCGTTTCCCACGGAAAGCCCCAAGGGCTGGTTCATATCCGTAATGATGGCGACGGTTTTTTTGTTCAACAGCGCGCCGATTTTTACCATGGTGCGCGCAAGCGCGCGCGCCTCGTCGGGGGTTTGCATAAAGGCACCGCTGCCCGTTTTTACGTCGAGCACGATGGCGTCCGTGCCCGCGGCGAGTTTTTTTGACATTACGCTCGAGGCGATGAGCGGCACGCTCTGCACGGTGTTCGTTACATCCCGAAGCTGGTACATTTTTTTGTCCGCCGGTACAAGCCCTTCGGTTTGGCCGATTACGCACACGCCGTTTTCACGCACGATTTGCTTAAACCGCTCCTCGGAAACGCCGATTCTTAGCCCGGGGACCGACTCGAGCTTGTCGAGCGTGCCGCCCGTATGCCCAAGCCCGCGGCCTGACATTTTTGCCACCGTGCCGCCGCACGCCGCGACGAGCGGGCCGATGACGAGGGTTGTGGTGTCGCCCACGCCGCCAGTGGAATGCTTATCAACCTTCACGCCCGGAAGATCGGAAAGGTCCACGGTGCTGCCGGAATCCTTCATGGCCATGGTGAGCATGGAGGTTTCTTTCTCCGTCATGCCCTGTAAGCACACCGCCATCATCCAAGCGGACATTTGATAATCCGGCACTTGATCATTCGTAAAACCGTTTATGATAAATGCAATTTCTTCTCCCGTATGTTCACGCCCGAGGCGCTTCGCCTCGATAAGATCGACCATGCGCATTAAAAAACCCTCCGTTTGTTCGTTTAAAAAACGCGCGCAGCCAACGGCGCGGAACCGTTGCTGCGCTGCGCGGCAAAGAAATTTTAACACAAAGCCCTTCTCTTTTCAACAAAAGCGAGTTTTTGCATCCAGCAAACAGCCCGTTCAGCCACGCTTTTTCGTGATTTCCGAAAAACCGTCACCATCCGCGTGCGCCCTCTACATGAAGGTAACGAATCCTTTCGTAAATGTAGCTTGATAGCGGGCGCATGTACGAATCGTAAGTGTGGGTGGCAACGTATATTTCCCCCTGCGTCACCCTTACGATAAAGGGCGTGTGGTAAAAGCGCCCTTCTGCTGTGCCGAGCTGCACCACGTCGCCTATTTTCATATCGGCCCTCGTGGCTTCGCGCATATAGGGGCCGACGCTGCGGTTGTTGACCATGAAGGTATAAAAAAACGGCACGCCCGTCCACGACGGCGTACGATCGTAGGAGGATTTGTAGTACCAGCCCGTGCCGGGCGTATAGTTCATGACCCCGCAGCCCGCGAACACGCATTGCGAGGAGAAGTTGGTGCAGTCGCCCCCGTAATTTTCAAAGTTAAAAAACGCGGGGTTTCTTATCAATGCCCATTTTTTTGCGTAGGCTGCGGCAGCCTCGCGGTCGTATACGATTTCCCTCATCTTCTCCCCTCCAAACGCACTTTGTTATGTTTACGTTTTCCGCCGCCCGAATATTTGAAAAACGCGGGTTACAAATCCGCCCGAGCGGGAAAATACCCTTGGGGGATTCGGGGGCCAAAGCCCCCGGAAGCTTCCAACCGCC
>DLFZ01000050.1 GCA_002482435.1 Christensenella sp. UBA7707 | reverse complement strand
ATGCCCACCGTGGCGCTCGTCTATGTGGACAATTACGAGGAACTCAGCACCGATCTGCAGTTTGCAAAAAGCGTGGTGCTCGCTGAGGTGGAACGCCGCGTGAGCGCGCTTGCCTCTAAGCTTGGCGGTTCATACCGCCGCTACGACAACGCGAAGTTTTTTATTATTTTTGAGGCAAAAAGGCTTGCCGAACTTGAAAACGAACGCTTTTCCTTGCTGGATGTTGTGCGCGAGATCGACACCGGCACCGGCCAGCCCGTTACGCTTTCCATCGCCGTGGGCGTTGAAAACCGCATTGAGGGCTCGGATGAATCCGCAAGGCAGGCAATGGAACTTGCCCTTGGGCGAGGCGGCGATCAGGCGGTTGTAAAGCGCGGTTCGGCCTACAGCTTTTACGGCGGAAAACGCCAGCTTACCTCAAAGCAGTCCCGTGTGAAGGCGCGCCTTTTTGCAAAAGCGCTCCGTCAGATTTTGGAAAATTCCGATCAGGTTTTTATCATGGGGCACAGGCTCCCGGATATGGACTGCCTCGGCGCCGCGCTCGGGCTTATGCGTTGTGCGCTTGTTGTTGGGTGCAAGCCCTATTTTGTGCTCGACGAAGGCAATACTATGATCGAAAGTGTGCTGAACGACATGCGCGAAAACCAGCTGTATCGCGACTGCATCAAGTCTCCCGAACAGGCGGAAGCGATCATGCGGGCCAACAGCACGGCAATCGTGGTGGATACGCAGCGNNGCAGCGGCTCAGCTCGCTGATTGCGCCCTCTCTTTATGGCCGCACGGCAAAAACCGTGGTGATCGATCATCACCGCCGCCCGGTGGATGCGATTACAAACCCCACGCTTCATTACCTCGACGCGGCGGCATCGTCGGTATGCGAAATCGTCGCCGAAATCCTCCAGTATTTTGACGACAACATTCGCCCTACCACCTTCGAATGCGGCACGATGCTTGCGGGCATCACGCTCGACACCAAGCATTTTGCATTTAACACCGGCGCGCGCACGTTTGAGGCGGCGGCGTTCCTTCGAAAAAACGGCGCGGACAACAGCATGGTAAAGCTCATGTTCCAAGACGACATGAAAACCTACCAAAGCCGTGCGCAGGTGGTAGAAGGGGCGCTCGTGATGGAACGCGGCATTGCGATTTCCGCGTGCCCGTCGGATATGGAAAACGCGTCGCTCATCGCCGCACAGGCGGCAGACGAGTTGATTTCCATCAAGGGCATACGCGCCTCTTTCGTGCTTGCGCGAAAAGAGGACGCAGTGCTCGTCAGCGGCCGCAGCCTTGGCGACATCAACGTACAGGTAATCCTTGAGGCTTTGGGCGGCGGCGGACACTTAACGGTTGCGGGCGCGCAGCTGCACGGCGTAACGATGGACGAGGCCGTGAAGCGGCTTACCTCAAGCATTTACGATTATTTGAAGGAGGCGAAACTACAATGAAGGTTTTATTGAAGCAGGATGTGAAGGGTTCCGGCAAGGCGGGCGACGTGATTAACGTGAGCGACGGTTACGCCAAAAACTTCCTGATTCCCAAGGGGCTTGCCTCGGCGGCGGACGCATCCGCCATCAACGCGGCTGCCATCAAAAAAAGTGCAGACATACACCGCAAAGATATGCAGGTAAAACGCGCCAAAGACCTTGCAAACGAAATGAGCGGACTCACGGTAAAGGTAACTGCCAAGGCGGGCGAAAACGGGAAGCTTTTCGGCTCCATCGGCACCCAGGAAATCGCGGACGCGCTCAAGGCGCAGTACGGCATTGAAATTGATAAACGCAAAATCCGCATCGACGAGCCGATCAAAACCTTGGGCATTACGGAAGTGACCGCACACATGTTTGAAAACACCGCCGCGAAGTTTAAGGTGGAGGTAATTGCGCTACGCTAGTCAAAGAAGTGCCTTGCGTCACTTCTTTAAGGTTACGCGCTTTGGCTGTCAAAAAAGTGTCTTACGCCACTTTTTTGAGTTTTGCAGGAATCGCCTGTGCATTTTGCACGGTCGGCGCTTCCTGAGAAGAAAGCCTTGCGCCGCAAGGCTTTCCGCCGCCACCGCACATGTCGCTGACGGCGGTTGAAAACCTCCGGGGGCTTTGGCCCCTGAAGCCCCTGAGTAATTTTATCGCCTGAAAAATTCGCCCGTTGTGTCACAATCGGAGGTTCAACATGCTGCGACCCAATTTTGAAAGNNACCCTGCCGCAGAGCATCGAGGCGGAAAAGAGCGTACTCGGTAGCATTCTCCTTTCGCACGAGGCGCTTGAGCTCGCCGTCGATAAGCTGAAGAATGAGGATTTTCACCTTCCCGTGCATCAGGACATTTTTGCCGTGATGCTAAAGCTTTACAATGCGGGCAACGCGGTGGACAGCGTTACCGTGACCGACGCTTTGCGGCGCAACGGAACGCTTGAAAGCGTAGGCGGGGCGGATTATATCAGCGAGCTTTCCCTTTATACACCCACGGCGGCAAACGTGTCCCATTACATCAAAATTGTGGAAGANNCGCAGCATTATGCGGCGCCTTGTGCTTGCGGGCAACGAAATTTCAAAAGATGCAATTGAAGGCGACAAGAGCGTGGAAACGCTTCTCAACGATGCGGAGCTTAAAATCTTCAACATCTCCATGAAGAAGTCGCAGGATTCGCTGATGCACAT
>DLFZ01000145.1:6823-8554 GCA_002482435.1 Christensenella sp. UBA7707 | reverse complement strand
TACAGGAAATCCTCACCGTCAAGAGCGACGACGTGGTCGGCAGGGTAAAAACCTACGAGGCGATCGTCAAGGGTGAAAACGTTCCCGAACCGGGCGTGCCGGAATCCTTCAAGGTGCTCATCAAAGAGCTCCAGTCGCTCGGCCTTGATATGAAGGTGCTTTCCGATACCAACGAGGAGATCATGATCGGCGAGCTTAGCGACGACGATGAACCCGCACCCATCGACGTGAACATCGCAGGCACCGAAGACGCCCCGCGCGGCGCACCGCCCACGGGCGAAGAGTTTACCGAGTTCGACGAGTTCGACGATTTCGGCGAAGAAGAATTCGGCGAGGATGAGGATGATTTTGAGGATCCCGGCTTCAGCGTGACGGACGATGCGGATCCTTCGAAGGGGGAGTAGCCAGTTGTTTGAGCTTACGAATTTCGATGCGATCCAGATAGGCCTTGCATCGCCGGAAAAGATCCGCGAATGGTCGCACGGCGAGGTCAAAAAGCCGGAAACGATCAACTACCGCACGCTCAAGCCCGAGCGCGACGGCCTGTTCTGCGAACGTATTTTCGGGCCGACCAAGGACTGGGAATGCCATTGCGGACGTTATAAAAGGGTGCGCTACAAGGGCGTTATCTGCGACAAATGCGGCGTAGAAGTAACGCGTGCCAAGGTGCGCCGTGAGCGCATGGGCCATATCGAGCTGGCGGCTCCCGTATCGCACATTTGGTATTTCAAGGGCATCCCATGCAGGATGAAGATGCTGCTTGACATGTCGCCCAGGGCGCTCGAAAAAGTGCTCTATTTCGCCTCCTTCGTGGTGACCGACCCGGGTACGACGCCGCTTCTTCACAAGCAGCTTCTTACCGATAAGGAATACCGCGAGGCGCAGGCGCAGTACGGCGTGAAGGCCTTCAAGGCCGGCATGGGCGCCGAAGCCATCAAAGAGTTACTTAAGCAGCTCGACATCGTGAAGCTCGAAAAAGAGCTCCGCGAGGAAATTTCGGGCTCCACCGGCCAAAAGCGCGGCAACGCCATCAAACGCCTTGAGGTTGTGGAAGCGTTCGTTAAGAGCGGTAACAAACCCGAGTGGATCATCATGGACGTGGTGCCGGTGATTCCGCCTGAGCTTCGCCCCATGGTGCAGCTGGACGGCGGCAGGTTCGCCACAAGCGACCTCAACGACCTTTACCGCCGCGTCATCAACCGCAACAACCGCCTGAAGCGCCTTTTGGAGCTTCGTGCGCCGGATATCATCGTTCGCAACGAAAAGCGCATGTTGCAGGAAGCTGTTGATGCACTCATCGACAACGGCAGGCGCGGCAGGCCCGTTACAGGCCCGGGCAACCGCCCGTTAAAATCCCTTTCGGATATGCTTCGCGGCAAGCAAGGCCGCTTCCGTCAGAACCTCCTTGGTAAGCGCGTGGACTATTCGGGTCGTAGCGTTATCGTGGTAGGACCGGAGCTTAAAATGTACCAGTGCGGCCTCCCCAAGGAAATGGCTCTGGAGCTTTTCAAGCCCTTCGTCATGAAAAAGCTTGTGGAAGGCGGCTACGCACACAACATCAAAAGCGCCAAGCGCATGGTTGAGCGCGTCAAGGCAGAGGTTTGGGATGTGCTCGAGGGTGTTATCAAAGACCATCCGGTGCTTTTGAACCGCGCGCCCACGTTGCACCGTCTTGGTATTCAGGCGTTTGAACCCATCCTCGTGGAGGGTCGCGCCATCAAGCTTCATCCG
>DLFZ01000145.1:0-6808 GCA_002482435.1 Christensenella sp. UBA7707 | reverse complement strand
GACCAGATGGCCGTTCACGTTCCGCTTTCGGTGGAGGCACAGGCGGAAGCCCGCTTCCTCATGCTCGCTTCCAACAACATTTTGAAGCCGCAGGACGGCAAGCCGGTCGTCAGCCCCACGCAGGACATGGTTATCGGCTGCTACTACCTCACGCTTCAGCGCAACGGCGTAAAGGGCGAGGGCAAGGCGTTCTCCAGTGAGGACGAGGCGCTCATGGCCTACCAGAGCGGCGAGCTTTCGCTGCACGCAAAAGTCAAGGTGCGCATCGAGCGCGAGTGGCAGGGCCAAACCTACCGCCGGGTGGTTGAAACCTCGATCGGCCGCCTCATTTTCAACAACGCCATCCCGCAAAACCTTGGCTTTGTGGAGCGCGGCACGCTTGACGACGCGTTCAAGCTCGAAGTCGACAGGCTCGTCGTAAAGAAGGACCTCGGCAAGATCGTGGATCGCTGCTACCATCGCTATGGCGCAACGGTTACCTCAGAGGTGCTCGACAACATCAAAAAGCTCGGCTTTACCTATTCTACCCGCGGCGGCATTACCGTTGGCTTCCAGGACATTACCGTTCCGGAAGACAAACAGAAGTATATTTCTGAGGCGGAGCAGAAAGTGGAGCAGATCGACGAAATGTTCCGCAGCGGTCTTCTTTCCGACGCCGAGCGCAAAAAGAACGTAATCGCGGTTTGGGAAGAGGCCACCAACAAGGTGACCGATGCCCTCATGACCACGCTCGACGAGTACAACCCCATTTACATGATGGCCGATTCCGGCGCGCGCGGCAGCAAGAGCCAGATTCGTCAGCTTGCCGGCATGCGCGGCCTCATGGCCGACCCCTCCGGTCAAATCATCGAAGTGCCTATCCGTGCGAACTTCCGCGAAGGCCTTACGGTGCTTGAGTTCTTCATCTCCTCGCACGGCGCGCGCAAAGGTCTTGCGGATACGGCGCTGCGTACGGCTGACTCGGGTTACCTTACCCGCCGCCTTGTAGACGTTTCGCAGGATGTTATCATCCGCGAGGAAGACTGCTACGCCTCGAGAGGCGAAACGCCCAAGGGCATGCAGATCGGCGACATTCTGGAAGGCGGCAACGTTGTGGAGCCGGTGGGCGACCGCCTGCTTGGCCGCTACACCGCCGAGGATGTGCACCACCCCGTAACTGGCGAGTTGATCGTCGGGATGAACGAGCTTATTACCTTTGACCTTCGCGACAAAATTGTCGCGTCGGGCATCAAGAGCGTTAACTGCCGCACGGTGTTCACCTGCCGCAGCGAACGCGGCGTGTGCGCACACTGCTACGGCACCAACCTTGCTACCGGCCAGGCCGTAAACATCGGCGAAGCGGTGGGTATCATCGCGGCGCAGGCCATCGGCGAGCCCGGCACGCAGCTTACGATGCGTACGTTCCATACCGGCGGCGTCGCTTCGGCGGACGATATTACCCAGGGTCTACCGCGTGTCGTTGAAATTTTCGAGGCGCGTAAGCCCAAGGGCCTCGCGGTGATCTCGGAGATCAACGGTAAGGTCACGCTCAACGATGGCAAAAAGCGCGAAGTGCTCATTACCAACGACGATGGCGAGTCCGAAAAGTATGCAATCACCTTCGGTTCCAAGCTTGTCGTAAGGAACGGGGACATTGTAGAGGCGGGTGACGTGCTCACCGACGGCCCCATCAACCCCAGCGACATCCTGAAGATCAAGGGCGTCAAGGGTGTGCAGGCTTACATGCTTAAGGAAGTGCAGAACGTATACCGCATGCAGGGCGTGGAAATCGCCGACAAGCATATTGAAATCATCATCCGCCAGATGCTCCGCAAGGTGCAGGTGGAGGAAAGCGGCGATACGGAACTGCTCCCGGGCGAACTTGTGGACATTTTCCGCTTCGAAAACGAGAACGAGCGCGTCATCCTTGAGGGCGGCACGCCCGCCATCGCGAAACGCAAGCTTCTTGGTATCACCAAGGCCGCGCTCGCGACCGACTCGTGGCTGTCCGCCGCGTCGTTCCAGGAAACCACGCGCGTGCTCACCGAAGCCGCCATCAAGGGCAAGGTGGACCCGCTCGTCGGCTTGAAGGAAAATGTTATCATCGGCAAGCTCATCCCCGCGGGCATCGGCCTCCGCCGCTACCGCAACGTCAAGGTGACGCCGGTCGAACAATAAGCGTTTTTCGGCATGGGCAAGGCGGCGTCGCTTTGCCCATGTTGCGCTCACTCTGTTCGCTTTCGCGAAAACGGCTGCGCCGTTTCCGCGAGGTTGCTGCAGCAGGTTTTTCACTGTTTTGCTGCGCAAAAGCGCGGCCGCAAAACCGTGCGGGGAACGAAAGCCTTCGGCTTTCATCAAGTCAAAAAAGTGTCTGACGCCACTTTTTGAAGTTTCCAGAAATCGCCTGTGCGTTCCGCACGGTCGGCAATTTCTGAGAGGAAAGCCTTGCAGGGCAAGGCCTCTCGCTCACGCCGCGCATGTCGCCGCTCGCGAACTTAGCCTCCGGGGGGCGGAGCCGAAGCGCCGCCAGTGGCGGATACAGCGAGGCGGAAGCCCAGTGAGCAAGGGAGCAATGCAAGCGGCAGCGATGCAATGCGACGATTGCGAACTGCGACCTATGCCCCCGAATCCCTTTAGTTTGTTCCGGCTTCGGCGGCTTGTACGCCGAAACGGATGCTGCCGCGCCATTTTCCGCAAAAGCGGCATGGAGCGGCAAGCTAAAATCCGTCAAATTTGGCGACATGCGCGTCAAATTTGACACCTTGCGCAAGGGTGAGCGGTGAGCGAACCCTTGTGAAAAACCTCAAAAAAGTGACGCAAGNNGGAAATGGCTCGGCCATTTTCGCGAAAAAGCGGAGCTTTTTTATGGCAAGAGTTTATACAAACACCGCGTGCCGGCTTTACAACACCGATTACTGCCGCATGCTCCATATGGTAAACTGCGACAGCTGCACCGTGGCGTCGCGCAACAAGGCCTCCATGGACGATTTGATTCGCGATCTCGACGCGCTCAGGGCGTTGCTTCCGGAGGATGGCATTGAGGAGCTTTTTCTCACCAACCGCTGCGTTTTGTGCAAAAAGCAGGAACCGAACCCGCGCACCTGCTACGCTCTTTTGGACCTCGGCAACCACGAGCCTAAGCGCGAGGGCACAAACTTCCTCGGCATCAAAACAAAGCTGCGCACGGGCTCGCTTCTTCCCGTTCAGCTCGCCTCGTGCGACGACTGCAAAAAGCGCTTCATGAAGCTCGAATATGTGGTGCCGTTTTGGGTTGCGGGGGCGGGCGTCATTTCCATCGTGCTTTTGAGCTACCGACCGATCCGTGAATTTTTCATGGCGTACGGCGCGGAAGTGCCGTTTGCGATCTTCGCGGTCGTGATGCTTGCGGCGCTTTGTATTGGCATGTTTTTGAAAAGGAGCCGCCTCAAGCGCTACGCGTATTTAACGCATCTTGACGTGATGGAAATTGAAAAGCTCAAGAAGCTCCAGGAGCTGGGCTGGTTTGAGCTGAATGAAAAAAAGCGTTACACCAAGCTCATTTTTAACAAGAAGCGTCTCAGACAGGGCGTTTTTACCGGAAGCCTGAAAAATTCGGCCTCGGAGCGACAAAACGTTTGACATCGCTATCGCCCGATGCTAAAATACGCATGGTGTGCCCTTTTTATCGACAACATAAAGGGAGCGCCCGTGCGTGTTTATTGTTGCGGAAAATGTCCTCTTCAAGGGGTTGCAGAGGATTTTCTTGATATAAACAATTGAAGATTTGATTTTTAAAAGGAGATTTCCAATGCCTACCATTAACCAATTGGTTCGCAAGGGCAGGGAACAGGTTCAGTATAAGTCGAACGCGCCTATATTGAAACAGTGCCCCCAGCGCCGCGGCGTATGCACCGCGGTTCGTACCATGACCCCCAAAAAGCCGAACTCCGCGCTGCGTAAAATTGCGCGTATTCGCCTGACCGACGGCCTCGAAGGCACGGCGTATATCCCCGGCATCGGCCACAACCTGCAGGAGCACTCCGTNNGGCGGCCGCGTGAAGGATCTCCCGGGCGTCCGCTACCACATCATCCGTGGCGCGCTCGATACAGCGGGCGTTGCCAAGCGTATGCAGTCGCGTTCGCTCTACGGCGCGAAGCGCCCGAAGAAGTAAGGAGGGGAAAGTTATGCCAAGACGTGGATTTGTACCTAAGCGCGAAGTGCTTGACGACCCCATTTACGGCGGCAAGATCGTGACCAAGCTCATCAACCAGGTCATGCTCGACGGCAAGCGTGGTAAGGCGCAAAACGCCTGCTACGGTGCGTTTGATATCATTAAGAACAAGACCGGCCGCGAGCCCAAAGAAGTTTTTGAGCAGGCGCTCAACAACGTCATGCCGGTGCTTGAAGTAAAAGCCCGCCGCGTGGGCGGCGCCACCTACCAGGTGCCCATCGAGATCCGTCCGGAGCGCCGCCAGACGCTTGGCCTCCGCTGGATCGTTTCCTACGCACGCAAGCGCAGCGAGCGCACCATGATGGAAAAGCTCGCGGGCGAGTTGATGGACGCGGCGAACTCCACCGGTTCGGCGTTCAAAAAGAAGGAAGACACGCACAAGATGGCAGAGGCCAACAGGGCGTTCGCTCATTACAGGTGGTAACGGGTACGCCATGACATGTTTGAAACTACATCGACTTTCAACGGAAAGGAGGTCCGGGTATGTTAAGGGATACGCCGCTTGAGCGGACGAGAAACATCGGTATTATGGCGCACATCGACGCGGGCAAAACCACAACGACGGAGCGCATCCTGTTTTACACAGGCAAAATCCACAAGCTTGGCGAGGTGCATGAAGGCGCGGCCACCATGGATTTCATGATCCAGGAGCAGGAACGCGGCATCACCATCGCGTCGGCGGCCACGACGGCCTATTGGCGCGATCACCGCATCAACATCATCGACACGCCCGGCCACGTAGACTTTACCGTTGAGGTCGAGCGCTCGCTGCGCGTGCTCGACGGCGCGGTAGCGGTTTTCTGCGCCAAAGGCGGCGTGGAACCGCAGTCCGAAACCGTTTGGCGGCAGGCCAGCAAATACGGGGTTCCGCGCATCGCGTATGTCAACAAAATGGACATCAACGGTGCGGATTTCTTCAATGTCGTACGCATGATGAAAGAAAGGCTCGGCGCTAACGCCGTGCCCGTGCAGCTTCCCATCGGGAGTGAAAACGAATTCGTCGGCATCATCGACCTTCTTCATATGAAGGCTGAGATGTACTACGACAACGAAGGCAACGACGTGCGCGAGGAGGAAATCCCCGCGAGCCTTCTCGAGAAGGCAAAGGAATACCGCGCCGAACTCGTGGAGCACGCCTCGGAACTGGAAGAAGCGCTTCTTGAAAAATACCTTGAGGGCGAAGAACCCACAATCGAGGAGCTTGTTGCAGCCATCCGCAAGGGTACTATAGCCAATAAGATCGTACCCGTGTGCTGCGGCACGTCCTACCGCAACAAGGGCGTTCAGCCCTTGCTCGATGCGATCGTGGCCTATCTTCCGTCGCCGCTCGATATTCCGCCCGCCATCGGCACCAGCCGCGACGGTACGGAGCAAATCGAAACAAAGCCCGATGATAGCGCGCCTTTTGCGGCGCTTGCGTTCAAGATCGTGGCCGACCCGTACGTGGGTAGGCTCGCGTTCGTGCGCGTGTACAGCGGCACGCTCGCTTCGGGTTCGTACGTCTACAATTCCTCGCGCGAAAGGCGCGAGCGCGTGGCGCGCATTCTTCTTATCCATGCGGCGAGCCGCAGTGAAATCCCCGAGGCACACGCGGGCGACATCGTCGCCGTCGTTGGCCTGAAGGATACCACAACCGGCGATACGCTGTGCGATGAAAAGTCGCCCCTTCTTCTTGAGTCGATGGAGTTCCCGGATCCCGTGATTCGCGTAGCCATCGAGCCCAAGACCAAGGCCGGTCAGGAAAAAATGACCGCGGCGCTCGTGAAACTTGCCGAGGAGGACCCAACCTTTAAAACTTATACCGATGTGGACACCGGCCAAACGATCATCGCCGGCATGGGTGAGCTGCATCTTGAGATCATTGTCGACAGGCTCATACGGGAGTTCCGTGTGGAATGCAAGGTCGGCAAGCCGCAGGTGGCTTATCGCGAAGCCATTACGCGCACGGTCAAGTCGGAAGGCCGCTATGTGCGGCAAACCGGCGGCCACGGCCAGTACGGTCACTGCGTTGTGGAGTTTTCCCCGCAGGAACCGGGCGCGGGCTTCGTATTCGAAGACAAGACCGTGGGAGGATGCATTCCCAAGGAATACATTCCCGCGATCCAAAGGGGTATCGAGGAAGCCATGCAGGCGGGTGCTTTGGGCGGCTTCGAAGTGGTGGACCTCAAGGCGGTCGTCTTGGACGGCAGCTACCACGAGGTGGACTCTTCGGAAATCGCTTACAAGATTGCCGGCAGTATGGCTCTCAAGGACGCTCTGGAAAGAGCCGGCTCGGTGCTGCTTGAGCCCGTGATGAAGGTTGAAGTGTTGATGCCCGAGGAATACATGGGCGACGTTATCGGCAACCTAAACGCACGGCGCGGTAAGATCGAGGGTACGGAAATGCGCGGCAACATTCAGGTGATCGACACGATGTGTCCGCTCTCCGAAATGTTCGGCTACGCAACCGACCTCAGATCCCGTACGCAGGGACGCGGCACCTTCACCATGCAATTTGACCACTACGATCAGGTACCTGACTATGTGGCCAAAAAGGTGACGGGCAAGAACCTTTAAAAATAACGAGAAATATAATTAGCTTTGGAGGAAAGGCAACAATGGCAAAGGCAAAATTCGAA
>DLFZ01000221.1 GCA_002482435.1 Christensenella sp. UBA7707 | reverse complement strand
TCAACCTCGCGCTGCAAAACGGCATCGAGATTTGGAACGTAAAGCGCGTAAGCGTTTCCTCCATGACGGCATGCGTCACCATGGAGGGGTTTTACGCACTGCACAGGCTCAAACGCAGGCTTCGCTGCCGTATCCGCATTTTGGAAAAGCATGGGCTGTCGGTTCCGTTTGTACGTTTGCGTTTTCGCAAAGTGCTTTTGTTTGGCTGGGTCATCGTGCTTGCGGCGCTTCTGGGCGCTTCGCGCTTTGTTTGGTTTGTGCAGGTTTCGGGCTGCGACATTGTTGAGGAAAGCGAGATCACGCAAATCCTCGAAAGCTTGGATGTTCGCCCGGGTACCCCGCGCAGCGAGGTAAAAACGACCGAGCTCAACCGCGCCGTGATGGCGGCAGACGGACGCATCGCATGGGCAGGCTCAGAGCTCACGGGCGTTATTTTGAAGGTAAACATCCGCGAGGCCGGAAGTGAACCGCAAATCGTTCAAACATCGCCGCCCGCAAGCATTTATGCAGCAAACGACGGCGTGATCACGCACATCGTCGCCTACGACGGGAGCCCCAAGGTAAACGAGGGGGATGCGGTCAAAAAAGGCGACCTCCTCATAAACGGCAATATGGCTGCCGAGGGCGCCGAGCCGCACTGGGTGCGTGCGCGTGGCGAGGTAACGGCGCAGGTTTTGTACCGCTTTACCTATACGGCGGGACCGCTTTTGGAAAAACCCGTTCGCACGGGCCTTTCTTTTACCTATACGGGCATAAGCCTGTTCGGGTATGCGCTGTTTGAGCCTGAAAGCGGCTACGAACAGAGCGAAACACAAACGCTTGATTCGCGTACGCTTCAAAACCTTTTCCTTCCGGTAGCGTTTGAAACGCGTGCATGCCATGAGCTCAAAAACGTGCTTGCGCCGGCAGCCTACGAGGAACTGGAGTTTTACGCAGTGTATATGGCGCAGCAGGCGCTTACGGAGGGCTTGCCGCGCGACGGAAAAATGCTTTCCAAAAAAACGCGGGTTACGGTGCTTGAAAACGGCGCGGTGCAGGCCGTCATCGACGTAACGATGGAGCAGAACATCGCGTTGACCATAGAATAGAATCTTAACGATGAGGTTCATGAACGGCAATATGGACGAAATTTTTGAAACACCCGCTCCGCAGGCCTTTCCCTGCGGGAATGAGGAACCGGCACAAAAGCAGGTAGCCATCGATTCGATGGACGAGGCGATCAAGCTGTTCGGCGTGTTCGACGAGAACCTCAAAATCATTGAGGATGAAACCGGTGCGCGCATCTGTTCCAAGAGCGACAGCATCTCCATTGCGGGCAGCGTTGCGCAAACAGAGCTTGCCGCGACCGTATTGGACAAGCTTTTGCATATTTTGCGGCGCGGCGAAACCATTGACCGCAGCCGCATTCGCTATGCCATCGACCTTGCCAAAGAAGGCAATGCCGAGCTCATTACAGAGCTGATGGATGACGTAGTCGCCTTCACCAACAAGGGCAGGCAGATCAAGTGCAAAACCCTCGGGCAGAAGAAATACGTTGCGGCGCTTAAGCACAACACCGTGGTGTTCGGGGTCGGCCCCGCGGGAACGGGGAAAACCTACCTTGCCGTAGCGATGGCGGTGCTCGCTTTTAAGAACAAGGATGTCGATAAGATCATCCTCACGCGCCCCGCGGTTGAGGCGGGGGAAAAGCTTGGCTTTCTGCCGGGCGATCTGCAAAACAAGGTCGATCCCTACCTTCGGCCGCTGTACGATGCCCTCAACGACTTTTTGGGCGGCGAGTCGTTCAAAAACCTGACCGAGCGTGGTGCCATTGAGGTTGCGCCGCTTGCGTACATGCGCGGGCGTACGCTCAACGACGCCTACATTATTCTGGACGAGGCACAAAACTGCACCGTCGAGCAAATGAAAATGTTCCTCACCCGCTTTGGCGAAGGCTCGCGCGTGGTAGTGACCGGGGATATTACGCAAATCGACCTCCCGCGTGAGAGGAAAAGCGGCCTTATACACGCGCTTGAAGTGCTTAGGGATACCGAGGGCATCGCGCAGGTGTACTTGACGCACAAAGACGTTGTTCGTCACGAACTGGTGCAGCGAATCATTAAAGCATACGAGAAGTCGGAGCGCTATTTTCATTCGTGACGATTTTTGCAACGAAAGGGGAAGCTGATGGCAAAACCGGATAAGAAGCTTCGCATACCGCTCAAATATGTTCGCTATTGTTCGGCGGCGCTTCTAGCTGTGGCTTTTCTCGTTATGTACATCATCGCCGCGGTGGAGCTTACGCCCAAGCGCTACGAGCTTTCCGTGGGTTCCGCTGCGCCAGAAACCATATTTGCTACGCGCGACGTAACCGACGACGCGGCAACTGAAGCGCTGCGCGCGTTGGCGCGGCGCAACACGCCAAAGGTTTACCGCATCGATACCGAAAAGGCAGAATCGCTCAAAGCGCAGGCGCAGGCTTTTTTTGACGCGCTTGAAACACTTCGTGCCAAGGCGAAAAACCTTGCGCTTGTGCAAGGGACGGAGCTTACAAGCCTTGCAAACGCGCAAGCTTGGGCGGATTTTCTAACCGACGAGCAGACGGTTGAACTTGAAAAACGCACTTCGCCGGCGCTTTCAGAAGAGGCACTTTACGAAGTGCTTGCCGCGTCCTCCGAGGATCTTTCTTACTTGGAAGACATTGTGCTACCCAAGTTGAACATTTCTTTGAGCGCGGGCTTGAGCGAGGCCTCGCTCGAAGCGGTGAAAAACGAAAGCAAGCTTGAAATTCAAGAGGTAAGCCGCCTGTCCGACGCGCTCAAAAGCGTAGGCGCAAGCGTGATCGATGCCTGTATGCAGCCCACCTATCTGCTCGACGAAACGGCTACCGCCGCCGCGCAGGAGGAGGCCGCTGCAAAGATTGCCGATGTTACTGTGAAAAAGGGCGAGGTGCTTGCAAATGAAGGCGCCATTCTCACCGAAAACCAGATCGAGCTTCTTGAAAAGCTTGGGCTTGTGCGCCCCGCCGAAAGCGACGTTTCTCTTAAAATCGGCGTTGCGGTCTACCTCATTGTTGTTTACGTTGTGTTTTGCGCGTATCTGTTTGTGCTGCACGACGATATTCTTGTAAACCTTAAAAGCGTGCTCATTCTTGCGGCGTTTCTTACGCTCACGGCGCTTGTCACATGGGCGGTCAACGGGATCAGCACGCATATGACGCTCGCGCTTCTTGCGGTAATGCTTGCTGCTCTTTTGGTGTCCGAAAGCGCTGGGTTTGCCGTAGCGGTCGTTATTTCGCTGTTTTCGGGATTGATGGCCTGCGGTGGCGGCGTGCCGCTTTTTGGCGCAGAGTATGTGGCGATGCTTCTTTCAACGCTCGCTTCGGGCATTGTAACGGTGCTTTCGCTTCGAAAAACCCACAACCGGGGGGCCATCATCGCCGCGGGCTCCATGGGTGGCGTTGCAGCTGCGGCGGTCATTGCGGGGCTTTATGTGGCTGCGGGGAACACCTACACGGCGCTGCTTTCCGATATGGGTTGGGCGCTTGGCAGCAGCATGCTCAGCGCCATGCTCGTCGTGGGGTCGCTTTCCATTTGGGAAAACCTGTTTGATGTAGCCACAGCCGCGCGGCTCAACGAGCTTTTGAACACCACGCAGCCGCTTTTAAAGCAACTCATGCAGGAAGCGCCGGGCACCTACCAGCACTCCATGCTTGTTGCCACGCTTGCGGAGGCGGCGGCGGAGCGCATCGGCGCAAACAGCCTTCTCACGCGCGTTGGCGCTGTGTACCACGATGTGGGCAAGCTCAAACGCCCGCTTTATTTCAAGGAAAACCAAAAGCCCAACGAGAACATCCACGATACGCTTCCTCCTGCGGAAAGTGCCGCCGCCATTTTGGCTCATCAGAAGGATGGCGTAGCGCTTCTTGTTCGGCACAAACTCCCTTCGGCGGTCGTACGCATCGCGGCGGAGCACCACGGCAACGCGCTGATGGCGTATTTTTATAAAAAGGCGATAGATGAAAGCGGCGTAAAACCCAATTCCAAGCTTTTCCGTTATGCGGGAAACCGCCCGAGCACGAAGGAGTCGGCCGTTGTGATGCTGGCGGATTCCTGCGAAGCCGCCGTGCGGTCGCTCGGAAGCGATTCCACGCGCGAGCAGCGCGAGGAAATGGTACGCCGTATCATCTGGTCGAAGTTGAGCGACAGCGAAAACCTTCTTTCCAACGCTCCGCTCACCCTCAACGACCTTTCGGCGATCGAAGCGAGCTTTTTAAAAACCTTCAACGGCATCCTTCACGACAGGGTGGAATACCCCGCGCAGGAGCAGAAAGGAAACGAGCTGTGATCGACGTGATCGTCAACGTGGAAAACCTTCCGCAAACCATTCTTTCTACGGTAGAAAGCGCTGTTTCCTTTGCGCTTGCCCATGAAGGCGCAGCGGGCGGCATCAACGTGGTGTTGACCGACGACGAGGAGATCCGCGCGCTCAACAGCGACTTTCGCGGCATCGACGCTTCGACCGACGTGCTGAGTTTTCCCGCAAACGAAGGGGAGGCGTTGGATGGCATCCCCGACGGTTTCTTGGGCGACATCGCCATTTCCTGTCCGCGCGCGTTTTTACAGGCGGAGGAGTACGGGCATTCGCCGGAGCGCGAGTTTGGCTTTCTCGCCGTGCACGGCACGCTCCACATTCTTGGTTACGACCATATGACCGAGGGGGACACAAAAACCATGTTTGCCCTCCAAGAAAAAATATTAAATGATATGGGGTTGAAACGATGATCCAAATCCACGATTTTGAAATCAAAAACATGTTGCGTATGGCAAACGACGCGAAGGAAAGAGCCTATGTGCCGTATTCCAAATTCCGTGTGGGCGCGTGCCTGAAAACGGTTTCGGGTGCGTATTACCTTGGCTGCAACATCGAAAACGCGGCATATTCGCCCACCAACTGCGCAGAGCGCACGGCAATTTTTAAGGCGGTTTACGACGGTGAACGGCGCTTTGAGGCGATTGCCGTCGTGTGGGACGGCGAAGGCTTTGCCGCACCCTGCGGCGTTTGCCGCCAGGTGCTTGCGGAGTTTTGCGAGCCGGATCTTCCGGTGATTTGCGCCAACCGCAGCGGCCAGTACCGGGTAGTACCCTTCGGCGAGCTGCTCCCCGCACCGTTTACGCCTTCGGATTTGAACGTATGAACGAAGTCTACCGCTCGGGATTCGTTTCTATTATAGGCTCGCCAAACGTGGGCAAAAGCACGCTTCTTAACCGCATGGTCGGGCAGAAGGTATCCATCGTGAGCGAACGCGCGCAAACAACGCGCAACCGCGTGATGGGCGTTTTGACGCGTCCCGGTTACCAGGTCGTGTTTCTGGATACGCCGGGCGTTACCGCGCCCAAAAACAGGCTTGGCGAATACATGCTCAAGGTCGCCTACGACGCGCTTTTCGAGGTGGAGGCGGTTTTGTTCGTGGTGGATGCGGAGCGCGGCATTGGGCCAAAGGACGAAGCGCTTATGGAACGGCTCAAAAACGCCAGGGCGCCCGTTGTTGCTGCCATTAACAAGATTGACCGCGCGTCCCTTGCCGATGTGGAAACAGCGGGTGAAAAACTCCGTGCGGCGGGATTTTTTGCCGACGTGCTCAACATTTCCGCCGTCGAGGGACGCGGGCTTGAAGCGCTTGAACAGCGCCTTTTCTCGTTTCTTGAACAAGGCCCGCAGTATTTCCCGGATGACATGGTAACCGACCAGCCGGAAAGAATCCTTGTTTCCGAGCTTATCCGCGAGCGGGCGCTAAGACTTTTGAAGGAAGAAGTGCCGCACGGGCTTGGCGTAAGCGTTGACAAAATGGCAAAGCGCGAAGACATGGCGCTTATGGATATTTGGGCAACCATTTATTGCGAACGCGAAGGGCATAAGGGGATTATCATCGGCAAGGGCGGCAGCATGCTCAAACGCATCGGCTCCGAAGCGCGAAAGGAAGTAGAGCTGATGCTTGGCGAGCAGGTGAACCTTCAGCTTTGGGTGAAGGTGCGCGAGGACTGGCGCAACAGCGTTTCGGCGATGCGCGAGTTTGGGTATGAGCCGTAATCAAAAAAGGATAAAATTCTATATATAANNGCGCCGGCATTTTGCCGGCGCCCGATTTTATATGGGAGAGGAAGAGGCTTAGTTTTTTGCGATTTGGATGCCGCCGCTCACGCTGTTAAAATTGAAATCGGCGGAGCCGTCGCCATATACGGCGCGATCGTTAGACAGGGTGGCGGGGAAGGCGCAGGAAAAGCCGCCGGAAACCGTGCTGTATTGGGCGGTAAAGCCGCTGTTTTCAGGTATGGCGAGGGAGCACGCGCCCGAAACCGTGTTCATCCGTACCCTCGTGGGGCAAACGGTGCTTCTTATGCCGGATGAGCCGGAGACCGCGTCCGTAAGCACTGAGCCGAAGCTGCCTTCTAGCTTGATGGCACCTGAAACCGAGTTTGCTTGAACGTTGCTGATGGTGCAGGCGGTCGTTTCCATGCTGCCGGAGGTGGTGTCAAGCTCAAGTGTGTCAGCTGTGATATTCGCCGCGTCGATGCTGCCCGAAACCGTGCTCAAACCAATCTTGTCGCCGGTGATGTCGCTTACGTTCACGCTTGCGGAAACCGCATCCACACGAAGGTTTGCAAAGTCGGCCGCAAGGGCCTTGGGCACGAGCACTTCAAGCTTTTTGGAAAGGTTCCACCAGTCTGTGTTCCAATTGATGTCGGAAGCGGAGTACTGAATGGTAAGAGTGCTCCCGTTGACCGCGTAGCGAAGCGCGTATTTTTCGGGGATTCCGGTAAGGGAGCTTTCGTTGAAGGCGATGGTAGCCCCATCGTAGGGAATCACACTTACGCTGCCGTCGACCCAGCTGATGTCGATTGTTTTAATGGAAGCAAGCGGCACTTCGTAGGAATTGTTTTCCGAGTAAGCGCCAACGTCGCCTTGGAGTGCGTTATGCCTGATGTTCTGAATTCCCTGTCCAACGCAGGAGAAGGGGAGAAACGAAAAGTTGAAGCCGCTTTGGCCCATGCCCCACACAAGCACGCCTGCAAGAATACAGGCGATCACGAGCCAGCAGACAAGACGGATAACGGAAGATGTTTTCATAAAACGGTTCCTCACTTTTTAATCTGGAAAATTGCACGGACAACCTGCTGAACGGCAATACCGATCAGGAAAATCACCCATGTGATGTGCCATGCGCCTGTGCCGAGGCTAATGATGAGGTACGCCACGACAGTGAGCATCCAAACGGCGGAATTGACGGACTTGAGCGCTTCGTTGCGCTCGTCTTTGGTGTGTTTCCACTCTTTAAACTCTTCTACCATGGTGTCCTCCGCTTTGTGGTATTTGGGTTTGGTCATCGAGATGAAGATGATAAGCCCCGTCGCCACGGCCACAAGCCCTAACATAATCGCAAGACCGAGAATTTCGTCGCCCCGCACAGAAAGCGCGATCAACGGTATGACCGAAACGATGTAAAGCACCACCGCAAGCGCGGTAAGGCCGGCATAGAGATTTTTCTTTTTCTGCTGCTCGGGGGTGAGCGCGGCCATCGGCTCGCTCAGGCCCGCAATCAGCTCGCTTGTGTCGCCGATGCTGCTGATGGCAATGTTGTACGCAACATCCTCGGTTTTTCCCTCCGCGCAAAGGTCGCGGAACTTTTCGATGAGGTTTTGGATCATTTCCTCCTTGAGCTCATATGCTTTGCGGGTTTTGGGCGCTTGTTCAAACAGCGCTTCCACATAGGCGCGAAGCTTTGCTTCCATACTTAAATACCCTCCACATAAATCAGTTTATCAATCAGAGCACGGGCGTTTTCCCAATCCTTGATGAGCCCCAAATAGGTTTGGCGCCCAAGCTCCGTGATCGCGTAATACCTGCGGCGCGCGCCGGTGCTTTCGTCTCCCCAATATGAGGTGATGCACCCGTTTTGCTCGAGCCTGCGCACGGCGGTGTACAGCGTTGCTTCCTTGAATTCGTACATGCCCTGCGTCTTTTTTTGAATGTCGCGGTTGATCTCATATCCGTAGCTGTCTTGTCGGTATAGGTGCGCCAGGATAATGGTATCCGTATGCCCGCGGATCAGATCGCCTGCAATTGACAATCACAACACTCCCTTCAGAGGTACTTCACTTGAACAAATACAATATAATCCATAGTACATCGCCTGTCAAGGTATCTATTAAAAAATAGTATAAAAATTTTTAAAATACTTTATGAGAGAAAAAGGTTCGTAGTTCAGGATGGCAAAATGTCCGCAAGTGTCCATTTAACATTCAATTTTAATGTGAGTATGATCCTTAGCCTTTGGCCAAGCGCACATGCGCAGATTTCAGCATATTCGTCCGCTTCTATGGTGAAATGTATGCTATAATGGCCGCAGACAGTTGGCAAAAGCATGAAAAAGGGATGCGGCGGTTTCCGTATCCCTAAGAAAAACTGCGAAAAGATGAAGTTTTCTGTTGCAGCGCATCCTCCTTTGCGCCCTGCGGGGGCCGGCTTTCCTACTTGCCTTCTAGCTGTCCTTCTTTTCTTCGCGCTGCCGTATGGCGCGGTACATCAGGTAAGCGCCGATTCTGCCTGTGCGGGAGAAGCTTTTCCAGAGCGCGTCGGCATCGGCTGCGGAAATCGGGCATTTTTTCATAAAGGTTTTGCTCCTTTTTGAAGTTTGATTTTAGTATTTTCGTTGATTTGGCTTTCCATAGCTTGCAAATCATGGGAGCGTGAAGTGCGTATGGCGCTTTGTACAGTAAATGGCATTGTGGTGCGTTACGCGAATTATCGCGATAACGATAGGATGCTCGACATTCTCACTGCTGAAATGGGGCTTGTAAGCGTGGTCGCGCGCGGCTGCCGGCGGCAAAAAAGCCCGCTTCTTTGTGCATGTGAGCTTTTCGTGTATGGCGAATTCGTTCTTTTTGGCGCGAAGGATCGCTTTAGCGTAAATGCCTGTGACGTGAGGGAAACCTTTTATCCCCTGCGCGAGGATATGGGGCGTTTTGCGGCGGGCGTGTACATGCTTTCTCTCGTGCAATCTGGCGCTACGGCAGGGGAGCAGGCGCGCGCGCAGCTATCGCTTTTGTATCATGCGCTCAGCTTTACCGCATATACGGATTTGGACCCTACGGATATGGCGATTGTTTTTGCCGTAAGGTACCTTTCACTTCTTGGTTTC
>DLFZ01000041.1 GCA_002482435.1 Christensenella sp. UBA7707 | reverse complement strand
CAAACCCATCGAATCCGAAACCGATCTGCCGGGTAAATCTACGCAACCGCCGGTTACAACCGACAGCGGTTCTCAGGAACAGGAAACCCCCAAGAGAACAGACATCGTATTCGGCTTCAACACCGAGCCGGATAGCCTTGTTCCCACGACTACCGCGAGCCTCTCTACCATTTGCATCATCCAAAACATGTTTGACGGTCTCGTTCGGCTCAACAGCGAGACGAAAGTTGTGGAACCGCTGCTTGCCGAAACGTGGGAAATCAGCGATGACGGTCTGACCTATACGTTCCAAATAAAGCAAAACGTCCTGTTTCATAACGGAGACGTTCTGACGACGGACGACGTGGTCGGAAGCCTGAAGCTGGCAAAAGAAAGCGCTGTTACGCAGGATGTTCTGGCTCCCGTAGAGAGCATCGAAAAGGGTGAAAACAACACCGTTGTGCTAAAATGCAGCAGCGCGCCTAACAATATGTTCCTTTATAACTTAGCGCAGGCGGGCAAGTTCGGAATATTGGACATGAAGCTCTATGACGAGGTCGGCTTGAGCGGCTATCAGGAAAACCCCGTGGGAACAGGCCCGTACACGTATGTGTCGTGGGAAAAGGGTGTAAGCGTTAAGATGATCGCCTTTGAAGACTATCACATGGGTGCTGCGCCGATCAAAGACATCACGTTCCGCATCATCGTCGATCCGGCAACCACCACGATGGCGCTTGAATCGGGCGAGATCGATATTTCGGGCAACATAGCACTCACCGAGCTGGACTCAGTGGACATGAGCCATCTGTCGCTTTATCAGGGCTCGGGCGACTCGATCACCTATCTGTTCCTCAACACGCAAAATCAGTATTTGCAGGATGTACGCGTTCGTCAGGCCATCAGCATGCTGGTGAATAAGCAGGATATTCTTGCGGTCATCGCAGGGAATCTGGGCATTGTTGCCGATAGCCTTTACCGTGACGGAACGGATGGCTACGATGCTTCCGTTGGCGACTTGGGCTATGATCCGGAAAAGGCCAAAGCGCTGCTAGCGGAGGCCGGCTGCGCCGATGGGTTTGAGATCAATTATAAAACCAACGAAGGCGACGGGGCATCCATCGGTCAAATTCTTCAGGATTCGCTCAAAGACGCCAACATTACCGTCAACATCGAAGTCATGGAGACNNATTGCTTCGCTGGCAACTTCGATATCGGCTTCATGATTTACAACCCCGGCCACCTCAAGCCGTTGCTTGCCGCGAAGCTCCTTGCTTCCGATTCGGCCATCAACTTCGGCAAATTCGTGAATCAAGATTTGGATGCTTATTTGACCAGCGCAATGTATGATAGAGATGAGGCGTATGTGCGCGGCGTTGTACCCAAGATTCAGGAAATCATCCGCGACCAGGTGCCGGTCATCCCGCTGTTCTGGCAGGATGTAGTGGTGCTGGTGAACGCAGACTTAAAGGGACTTACGAACGTTTCAATGAACTATCCGTACTACTTGTCTTGGTAACGGTTTCTCGTAAAACAGCCGCGGCCGGAGCACTGGTCATCCCAGCCGGCCGCGGCGGCTTCTTCAGCGTAAATGCTCCGGCTTTGCTCCATCTCTGCTCGGGAGGAAAAAGATGATTCGGTTTATTTTAAAACGAATGCTCATGATGATCCCCATTCTTTTGGGTGTGGCGTTCATCATTTTTACAATTACGTCTCTCACGCCGGGCGACCCCGGCACGTTAATTCTCGGCCCTTATGCGGACGAGGCCTCCATCCATGCGCTCAACGAAAAACTCGGCTTTAACGATCCTTTTTTGATTCGTTTTGGGAAATATGTGGTGCATGCTGTTACCGGGGATTTTGGCGTGTCTTACCGCACCTCCAGGCCTGTGTTTGAAGAAATATTCGCAAAAATGCCGCTTACGCTGCAGCTTGTACTGATATCGCAGGTTTTTTCGGTATTTATCGGCATACCCTTGGGCGTAATGTCCGCCGTAAAGCAATATAGTGCCTTGGATTTTACAACAACATTTTTTTCTTTGCTTTTTGCATCCATCCCGAGTTTTTGGCTTGCCTTCATGGCGATCATGCAATTTTCCGTAAAACTAAAGTGGTTTCCCGTGAGCGGGGCGGAGGATATGCGGGGGCTGGTGCTGCCGTGCTTGATTTTGGGCTTGTCGGGTGCGGCAACGCTTGCGCGGCTAGTACGCTCGACCATGTTGGAGGTGATTCGGCAAGATTACATCACAACTGCGCGCGCAAAAGGCACCAAGGAGCGGCTCGTTATTTTTGCCCATGCGCTGCGCAACGCGCTCATCCCCATCGTTACGGTGGTCGGGATTGGGTTTGCGGCCGGCCTTGGCGGGTCGGTGCTGATCGAGACGGTGTTTGGCCTTCCGGGCGTGGGTGCCGTAATGGTCAATGCCATTCAGATGAAAGNNCGTGCTGCTTTTGGCCACGATATTTAGCGTGACAAACCTGTTGGTTGACCTTTTGTACGGGTTCATTGACCCGCGCATTAAGGCCAAATACAAAAACTAGCGGAGGAGAGAGAGCATGAATACGAAAAAGCGGAGTCAGGCAAGGGATATATGGCGCAGATTCTGCCGCAACAAGTTATCCGTTGCAGCGCTGGTCATCTTATGCATTCTTGTTCTGATGGCTGTGTTCGCCGACATTCTTGCCGATTACGATACGCTCGCGGTAGATCAAAACATCGCAAGCCGTTTGCAACCGCCGGGCAGCGAGCATTTGTTTGGAACGGACGAATACGGACGCGACGTTTTTGCGCGCATTTTGCACGGAGCCCGGGTTTCGCTCACCATCGGCTTTGCCGTGGTTGCAATTTCAACTGTCGTTGCCGCAATCTTGGGCGGCGTTGCCGGTTACTTCGGGAACCGAATCGACAACATCATTATGCGTGTTGCGGATATGTTCATATCAATTCCGCCCGTGCTGCTCTGCCTTGCAATTGTGGCAGCCTTGGGCGTGGGTATCACAAACTTGATGATAGCGTTGATCATTGCGCTGATTCCGGGAAACGTGCGGTTGGTTCGATCGGCGGTGCTTTCGGTGAAGGACATGGAGTATGTCGAGGCTGCGGCTGCGCTGGGGCTTTCAAAGCGGCGCATCATCACCAAGTACATCCTCACAAACTGCATGGCGCCTATCCTTGTCAACGCAACCATGAGCATCGGCGAAATCATCCTTACCGCGGCGGGTCTGAGCTTTATCGGGTTGGGCATCAAACCTCCGATGCCGGA
>DLFZ01000242.1:806-2814 GCA_002482435.1 Christensenella sp. UBA7707 | reverse complement strand
TCTCCCAGCTGAGCTATGCTCCCACGCGCCGCGCGTGCGACTGCGAACAATAGTATACCGCATTTTTTGGGGACCTGTCAACGACCATCTTATGAAAATACAGGGCAAAATGCTTCACGATAGGAAACAAGGAAAAGCGCTTTCCTAGGTGTTGAGAAACGCCGCTTTGCTTAGGTTTTTATGGTTCGAGGGTAAAGAACAAAGCGGAACAGGCTTAAAACAACGCCGTTTTGCGCAAAACTTTTCCGTACGGGTGATCGGCATTCATATCCTTCACAAGTTCCAGCCGTTTTTGGGAAAGAAGCTTTTTGATGCGAAGCGCATACCAGCCGTCGCTCACACCCAAGGGATAGTTTATTAAAACGTTACCGATCAGACGGGCCATTACAAACTCCCCGTCGGGGATGCACTTAAAAAGAAAACGGTCGTAAAAGTCTTCCTCGACCGAAAGCAGTTTGCCGTTTACCAATGCCCGAAGAGGGGCGTTTTCGGCCTTTAGGCCATCCCAAAGAATTTTCTGAACGCGCCTTTCGGCGGTGCCTACAGGCTGCTCCAGCGGAAGAAAGCGATAAAACCGCCCGGGCATGACCTCCGCCCAATCCGAAAATTGCTGTATTGAATCGGTTGCTGTTTCCTCAAGCGGTGAAAGCGAAACGGCGCGAAGGTCACAGGGGGTGCCGTGAAGCGCGTGGCAAACAAACGCGAAAGCGCACGCGGAAGAAGGAATGTCGCTTTTCCAAACGCGAATCGTCTCCCCGCTTTTTGCCGCGGTCAAAAGCTTTTCAAAATCCTCGCGCTGCAAACGGAAAAACCGCTCAAGTTCCTCGGGGCGGAACTCCACCGAGCTGAAAACTTCGACAAATACCTTTTCTCGGGCATCGCCGTCTAGATCGCCCGAAATGTCGCCGATGTCGAAATTGCAGCCGATGCAAACAACATCTGCCGGGTCGCCGGGGACGGATTCCCCCTCGAACAGCTTTTCAAGCTCCGCTTTGGAAGGCTTTCTGCCCACATAACCCATATCGCCGCCAAGCATGCCTTTTTTGCTGTACCGCTTCGCCAGCTTCATCGCCGCCTTCGCGCTGTCGCTGAATACCACCTCAAGCATGAAAAACCTCCTTGGTTGGTGCAATGGAATATGACAGCGTTGCGGGCGCTATTTCCGGCGAGAAAACATACGCACGAAGGAAAACCGTTCCTCGCGAAACGGCGGGAAGCGGATGGGAAGGTCGATCAACAGCGATTTTTTCGCCACACCTTTGTAGTGCGTGAATGCGTCGAACGACGTTCTTCCATGGTAATTGCCCATGCCGCTTTCACCCACGCCGCCAAAGGGCAGGTGGTGCGTGCCAACATGAATCAGCGTATCGTTCACACAGCCGCCGCCGAAAGCGAGACGGGGGAGAATATCCTTTTCGCGGGAAGCATCGCTCGTAAAGAAGTAGAACGCAAGCGGCTTCGGGCGCGCGCGAATGGCGGCTACTGCCTGTTCCATATCTTCATACGCAATGACGGGCAGAAGCGGCCCGAAAATTTCCTCGCCCATCACAGGCGAATCCCACGTGGCTTCGTCCAGAATCGCGGGTGCAATTTGCAAAGTATTCGGGTTCACCTCGCCGCCCGCGGCAAGGTGCTCGCCGTGCATCAATCCGCACAGCCTTTCGAAATGTTTTTGGTTGATGATCTTTGCGTAATTGGGGTTTTCAAGCGGCTTTTCGCCGTAAAAACGCGCGATGTAGTGCTTCATCCGCTCGATAAGCGCCTGCTTGACGCTTGCATGTACCAGTACATAATCCGGCGCAACGCAGGTTTGGCCGCCGTTTACAAGCTTGCCCCAAACGATGCGCTTTGCCGCGAGGTCGATGTTCGCGGTTTCATCTACCAAGCAGGGGCTTTTGCCGCCGAGCTCCAACGTGAGCGGTGTAAGGTGTTCTGCGGCTGCGCGCATCACGACCTTGCCTACTTCGTAGCTGCCCGTAAAGAAGATGTAGTCGAACTTCTCCTCCAG
>DLFZ01000242.1:0-750 GCA_002482435.1 Christensenella sp. UBA7707 | reverse complement strand
TGCGCGGAATACTCCGACGGCTTTACAACCGCACAATTCCCAGCCGCAATCGCGCCCGCAAGCGGCGCAAGCGCAAGCTGTATGGGGTAGTTCCACGGCGAAAGAATAAGCGCAATGCCGTAAGGCTCTGGGTAAATGTACGACGTGGTTTTGAAAAACGCCGCAGGTGAGGGAACGCGCTTCCTTGCGCAAAGGGCGTTGAGATGTTTTAAAAAGTAGTCGATCTCGTTAATCACAATGTAAAGCTCCATCGTAAAGGCTTCCTGCTTCGGGCGGTTAAGATCGAGCTTAAGCGCGTCGTACAGATCGGCTTCGTGGCGCAAAATGGAGGCGCGAAGCGAAAGCAAAGCGTCTCTTCGCGCCTGCATGCTTAACGTGCGCCCGCTGTTAAAATAGGCGCGCTGCTTTGCCACGAGTGCGGCAGTTTGCTCTTTGTTCATAAAAGCCAAGCTCCCTCTATGCATATTTTTTACTATTATAACAGATGTTCATTATTTGGAACGTGGACTTTTTGAAAAATAAAAAGGCCCGCGCGCGGGCAGAGAAAATACCGCCGCATAGGCGGTGTGTGAGATATGTACCGTTTATGACTTATTGTTTCACAAGGTTGTTAACGAAAGCCTGCATTTCTTCCTTCGAGGAAACGCGGCGCGCGCCCTCAATTACGGTATGTTGACGCTCGCGCGACATGCTGGCAAACGTGTGCATTGCGTCTAGGTTCATGGCAAGCGCCATGCTGAAGCCAAGCGG
>DLFZ01000142.1 GCA_002482435.1 Christensenella sp. UBA7707 | reverse complement strand
GGCTATATAATAGCCGCTTGCGGCTATTATATCATGTGATTGGGAAGAATCAAAACTCTTTTGCCGCTGCGATTGCAAAGCTTTTGTTACAAACCGGTTCAAAGCGTGGAAAACAGAAAAAAGCGCCTACGGCTTTTCACCCTTGGCGCTTTGCACAGAGGCGGGGAGTGGAATTTTCAAATTTTACTGCGGTAGTAAACCTTAAGCCCGAACTTGACCAGCGCACAAAACAGCAGAGCACCTAGTAAAGCGAAAAACACGGCATTGTTCAAATAAACGGTGACCAGCACCGCGAGCGACAACCCGCACATAATCACATTAATGCCTACACCGCCGATTTTCGCTTCAATAAACTTGTTTCTTTCATCGTTTTCTTCAATATAAAGCGCGCTGCGTTTTTCCTCGCTCTTAAGCGCTCCAAGGTATTTGCCGATAAAATACACCATAACGATTTGAATTCCAACGAAAAAGCCCATCGAGAACGAAAGCCCAAGCCCATCAAGGCCGAGCTTTGACCCAAATGCGATGCCGAGGCCTACGAGAAGAAGCACCGCGGCGTTGTATAGCGCCGCAAATGCCAAACGTTTTTTTAACGTTGCAGTAAATTTATCCATAACAATTAAATATCCTCCACATCTGAAAAATCAAAAATATCTTCGATGGTCAAATGAAAGTATTGGGCGATCTTGTGGGCTAAAACAAGAGAGGCGGTGTATTTTTCGCATTCCAGCGAAGTGATGGTTTGCCTGGTTACGCCTACGGCCTGCGCAAGTTCTTCCTGCGAGATCCGGTGCTTTTTACGAAGCTCTTGTATTTTTGTTTTCAAAAGCTCACCTCCAACAATTGCAATGCGCGCTTTGCATTTTAAGTATAGTACACTTTGCATTTTATGTCAAGCGCACTTTGCATTTTCGCACAAAAAAAGAAGCCGCTTTTATAGCGGCCGCTTGTTAAATACGGATAGTATTCGCTTACAGCGGAAAAACCTTTTTTCCAAACTCGTGATTGACGATCTGTGCGATGCTATTGTAAATAGCGCTCAGCCCGCAACCGATACCCACCCAGCCCGCAACGAGCTTAAGCGCGGCGCTGCCTGTAAAATCGGCAACGGAAAGCAGCAGAAACAATACGGTGAGCGAAAGGAAAACAACCTGCGTGGCACGATTGTGCTTGAGGGTGCCCACAAACATAAAAGCGGTAAAAATGCCCCAAAGAAGAAGATAGAAGCCCATGCTCGTTTCGTCGGCCTTTGCGATGCCTTCAAACGGGTTGACCCAAATAAGAACCAAAGACCACCAGAAGAGGCCGTATGCCGTAAACACCGTTGCGCCGAAGGTATTGTTCTTTTTAAATTCCATGATGCCGGCCACGATTTGCGCAGCTCCGCCCAAGCAAAGGCCCATCGCAAGGATCACACCCGACAAAGGGATGATCGCGGCATTGTGCAGGTTTAACAAAACCGTGGTCATGCCGAAGCCTAAAAGTCCAAGCGGCCCCGGGTTTGCGATTGTTGCGTTGTTCTGTGTTGCTGACATATAAACCTCCATATTTTATTCCCGCGAACAATTATATGTGGTTGTGACAAAATGTGCAATGAACAAACAAATATATTCAATAAAAATGTGTAGATAACGTGCGGTTTTCATAACATCTCGTAGTTTGCGGCACACTATAAGCCGGAGGACGCAAATATGGAAATGCGCTTTGATGCAGTGTATTATGAACCGGATGCACTTGGTTACGAGCTCGGGCGGGAACTTAAAGCAAAATATCAAAACCTGCCATGGGTGCCCATAGAAAGTCACAACCGCATCCCGGAACTCACGGCGGCAGGGAACCGCGATTTTCAAAAACTGAAAAGGCATCTCATCATCGGCGTAAGAAAAACGCACCGCTATGTGCCAAACCATAAAGTTTCCGACTGGCTTGTACCCTACACGTCTTCGGGTTGTTATGCTATGTGCCTTTATTGCTACCTCGTATGCAATTACAACAAATGCGCATACCTCCGTTTGTTTGTAAACCGCGAACAGATGCTCGAGCAGCTTTTAAAAAAAGATGCAGCCGCCGTTTTTCCGCAAACGTTTGAAATCGGCAGCAACAGCGATTTGGTGTTGGAAAACACAATCACCAACAACTTACGCTTTACGATTGAGCGTTTTTCGCGCGAAGGGCGAGGCAAGCTCACGTTCCCGACCAAGTTCGATATGGTAGAACCGCTGTTGAACCTGGAACATAGGGGAAAGGTGATTTTTCGCATGAGCGTGAACCCTCAAGAAGTCATACGCCGCGTAGAATTCGGCACCTCATCCTTAAGCGCGCGGATTCGCGCATTAAATGAGATGGCGCAGGCCGGATACCCCGTTGGGCTTTTGATCGCACCTGTAATTTTGCTGCCGGAATGGAAGCGGCTATACGGAGAACTGATTGAACAGCTATCGGACGAGCTAAGTGAAAAGGTTGTGCAATCCGGTTTTCTTGAAATCATCCTCATGACGTACAGCTATGTGCAAAACGCCATCAACACCGAAGCGTTTCCGAATGCCGTCGAGCTTTTTGACAAACAAACCATGACGGGGCGCGGACGCGGCAAATACTGCTACCGCAACGACGTACGCATGGAGGCTGAAGCTTTTATGCGGGAGAAGCTGGCGCAGAAATTGGGGGATATGCCGATTTTGTATATTTCGTGACGATATGGTTCATCGCAGTTGCTGCTAAAAACCGATGGAATCCAATCAATGAAAAAGACCGCCGATTGCTATCGACGGTCTTTTCCTGGTCGGGGCGACTGGATTTGAACCAGCGGCCTTTTGGTCCCGAACCAAACGCGCTACCAAGCTGCGCTACGCCCCGAGAGTGGAGCCAATGTGGGGGCTCGAACCCCAAACCTGCGCATTACGAATGCGCTGCTCTACCAACTGAGCTA
>DLFZ01000197.1:9179-9441 GCA_002482435.1 Christensenella sp. UBA7707 | reverse complement strand
GGTGCTCGTGCCGGACATTTACCCCGGGCGCGAGAAGGACGACGGCACCGTTCATGCGCGCGACATGGTAAATGCCATCAATCAAAGCGGCGCGAAAGCCGTTTACCTTGCCACGTTTGAAGAGATCCGCACTTGGCTCGACGAAAACGCCGCCCCCGGCGACATCGTGGTGACCTTGGGAAGCGGCGACGTTTACAAGCAGACCAACAAGCTTTTATAATCAGGTTCAGAAGATAAAAAGGCTGCCGCACGTTTTCTTTCG
>DLFZ01000197.1:0-9137 GCA_002482435.1 Christensenella sp. UBA7707 | reverse complement strand
TTGAGTTTTTTAAGCGCCTCAATGGTATCCGGTTTATCTTCCTTATAGGTAACGCCAAACCACCTGTCGGGCGTGTTGAGCACCTTAACGCTCGTTTTCCCATCGCCGAGCGCGTAGCGCACGGCGTTTGGAAGAAGGTCTTCGTATTTTTGGGGGTTGGAGCGCACACCCGCCTCGAAATTGCTGCGGAAGCCCGCATCCAGCCGGTTGAAAATACCGTTCATAAAGCCCCAGCAGTTCATGGAAACCACGGTGCCCTTGGGAATGGGCGTAAAGTGTTCGCCATCCACGGTGAAGGCGGCACATTCTTCGGTTTTTACCACTTTGAGCCGCTCGGTGATGTCGGTCAAATACCCCTTTTCGTTCACAACACAAATGCCGCGCGCGACGGAGCCGAACTCCGTAAGCGTATTTTCAATGTTGTAGCCGACCATCGCGTGGGCGTTTGGGTCGCTGCCGCGCGAAAGGAACTGATAAAGCTCCGAAAAGGCGTGAGGGCCGTAGTAATCGTCCGCGTTGATGATGGCAAACGGACGGCCGTCTACCTCCTCGCGCGCGCAAAGTACGGCATGCGTGGTTCCCCAAGGCTTCTGCCTGCCTTCGGGCACGGAAAAACCTTTGGGAAGCTTGTCGATCTCCTGATAGGCATAGCGCACATTCATGCGCCCTTCCATGCGCTTGCCGATGCGCTCTTTAAAATCGTGTTCGATCTCTTTTTTGATGATGAAGACAACGTCTTGAAAACCGGCTCTTTTCGCGTCGTAAATATCGAAATCGATGATGATGTTGCCCCATTCGTCCATGGGGTCGATTTGCTTGAGACCTCCGTAACGGCTTCCCATGCCCGCCGCCAAAATCGCCAATACAGGCTTGTGCATTGAGCTGACCTCCGAATGATTTTGTTTTCCTTAGTATACCACTTTTGTAAGCTTTCGCACAACCGCGCGGCGGTATGGGCGGCGCGCGGTTACAAAAAGCACGGGGCATGGTAGAATGATGAGAAAGCAAAAAAGGAGGCCTCGATGGATTACGAAACCGTAAAAGCCTACTGGAACCAAGTGTTTTCTGCGGAGCAAATTCTTGCGCCGCGCACCAAGGGCATTGGCAACGAAACGCTCGACAACGCGCTTGACTGGCTATGCGAAGGCGTAGAAAGCATCCTCGACTTTGGCTGCGGCAACGCTTTGACACTTTCTCTGTGCGCGCTGCGCGGCACGAAAAAGCATATGGGCATCGATCTTTCCCGAACGGGCATTTCCCATGCGGCGCAGCTTTTTGGCGAAAACCCCTCCCTTGGCGATGGTACTTTTTGGGAGGGCGGCGTGGAACTTCTTTTTACGCTTCCTTCAAACAGCATGGACGGAGCAATCCTTTTTAATGTTGCAGACAACCTGCTTCCGGCTGATGCCGCGCTTTTGGTCAAGGAAACGGCGCGGATTCTCAAACCGGGCGGAAAGGCGCTTTTGAAGCTCAACCCGCATCTCGCGGCGGAGCAGATTGCTGCATGGAACATCAAAACCATAGACGACGATCTTTTGGACGACGGGCTGTTTTTTTGGAACAAGGATACTCAGTTTTGGCGAACCTTCCTTGCGCCTTATTATGAAATTGTGCGCGAGGCCGACGTATATTACGAGGAGCACGATCAGCACAATCGGCTGTTTCTTTTGACGGCGCGCAAAACCATATAAAAAGCGAAGCTATGCGCTTCGCTTTGTGTTCTTGGTCCCAATATGCTCGTCGCTACCTTATTCCTGCTCCGTTTGCGCGCTTTTGAGCCGCGCTTCACGTTCCCGGGCAAGCGAAAGATCGAGGTGGCTGAAAAATTGGTCGATATCGCGGCGACGGCGAAAAATGAACACCCGAAGTTCGGGGGTATGGTACAGCCGCTCGATCAGCTCTTTTTGGTTGAACTTCCAAATATATTTGATAAACCTTGGGTCGTAGCGTTCGCGCGGATCATCCCCGCGGTCGGCCTTGGGCCAAAGCGCGTGGGCGGCGAGGCGGCGAAAATACCCGAACAGGCACTTAAGACGCGGCAGCTCAAAGCAAAAGACCGTATCCGCGCGCGAGAGACGCAAATTCATGGTGCCGCTGTAATTGCCGTCAAAAATCCATTCGTCGTCTTCGACGGTGCGGGTTTGCCACTCCACAAACCGCTGCGCGTCAGCTGGCTGCCATTTGCCGGCATCGCCCGACCAAGCGTTGCGGTCGAGATGAAACAAGGGAAGCCCTGTGCGGTAGGAAAGTTCAGCGGAAAAATGGCTCTTCCCGCTGCCGGGCGAACCGATGACCATGATTCGTTTTCCGATAAAACTTTCCATAAAATAACAATAGCACAGGCCCAAATCATTTTCAATGCGGCTTTTGTGGCACCTTCAAAATTTGGCACGTCGCAAATGCGGGGTTATCCTACGCAAAAAGGGATATGCTCAAAAAGGTGGTCCATTGGTACCGTGCGGCATATTTGCGTGCATGCGCTTCTTATGTTAATATGTACGAAGTACCGCACGCGCGTCCCTTTGATAAACGCGCGGCCTATGCGGTTTTTCCGGAGGTAACACATGCGCAGCAAGTATTCCATTGCGCGTCGCTCGATTTGGTATGTTCTTCGCGCCCTGCTCATTGCAGCGGCGGTTCTTTTGCTTGCATTGGGGCTGTTTCTCACGGGCATGAACGTGAGCAACCTTTACATTCTCACCACCGAGGGTATGGAGCTAAGGGCGGAAACGATCCTTTACCACAATTCGGTGCTAGAGCTTACCAAGTATTTCACCGAAGAATTCGTGCAAAACGACGCCGCGCTGTATGAAGGGTTGTACGATGGGTTTACCATCAAAACCTACAACTACCGCATCGACATCGAGCGGTTTTCCGTATCGCCATGGGGGGATGCGGCAACGTTTCGCGTTGTCGAGCGTATGCTCGACATTTCCGCCACGCAGACGGATACCACGGAAACCGCCGCAAAACTTACCCTGCCGGATTGGACGGATGCCCGCTACGACGTGGTGTTCAAAAAAATCGACGGGCGCTGGTACATCAAGGAACTTCACGTGCTTGAGCTTGATCCGCCCGAGGAGGCAAAGCCCACGCCGAATATGAGCCTTTTGCCATCCGCCTCGCCGGAAGGTATCGCGTCACCCGCCGTTTCCCCTTCCGCTTCTCCCGCCGGTTGAGCCATGAAAACGCTCCGTGAACTTATCGGGCGCTCGGTAAACGGCGTGCCCGTTTTGCTTGCCCCAATGGCGGGTGTAACGGATCTCCCGTTTCGTGCGATTTGCGCGAACATGGGGGCGGACTTTACCTATACCGAAATGGTAAGCGCCAAGGGGCTTTTTTACGGCGGTAAACATTCGCGCGCGCTTTTGGCCACCGCCATTGAGGAGCGACCCTGCGGCGTTCAGCTTTTCGGCAGCGAGCCCGAAGTGATGGCGGATATGGCGGGCATGCTCTGCGAACAATATGCAGGCGAGCTCGCGCTCATCGACATCAACATGGGCTGCCCCGCGCGAAAGATCACCTCAAACCGCGAGGGGAGCGCGCTCATGCTCGATCTGCCGCTTGCGTCGCGCATCATTTCAGCGGTGGTAAAGGCTTCGGCTTTGCCTGTAACGGTTAAATTTCGTAAGGGCTTTGACGAGGCGCGCGTGAACGCACCGGAGTTTGCGCGCATGGCCGAGGATGCAGGCGCGGCAGCCGTAACGGTACACGGGCGCACGCGCGAGCAGATGTATTCTGGAAAAGCGGATTGGGACATCATCGCTGGCGTAAAGCAGGCGGTAAAAATTCCGGTTGTCGGCAACGGCGATGTTTTCTCGGGTGTGGATGCGCTTGCGCTTTTGAAACACACCGGCTGCGACGGGGTAATGGTTGCACGAGGCGCGCAGGGTAACCCGTTTGTGTTTTCGGAAATCAAGGCTGCGCTTCGCGGCGTGCCTTACGAAAGACCGTCGGACGCAAAGCGCATAGAAACGGCGATTTCCCACGTGCGCTCTCATGTGGTGCATAAGGGGGAAAGGGCCGTCATAGAAATGAGAAAGCATGTCGCCTGGTATGTACGTGGCATGCGCGACAGCAGCACCCTTCGTACAAAGTTAAACGAGTGTGCCACGCAGGAAGCGCTCATAGCGCTCCTTGCGGAGTATCAAAAAACGCTCGGTGCGTAAACCATCGGTTTTTGCCGGGCTTTGTTCAAACGGCGCAGAGAAAGGTGAAAGCTTCTTTCTTGACAAAGGAAAGGGGCTTACATATAATAGCTTGTAACCTATTTCGGGGAGGATTTTTGAAATGGCAGAAGTACGTCTTACGTCGGAAGGCGTTGTAAAATATGAGCAGAGGCTCGAATACTTAAAAACCACCGCGCGCACGGAAATCGCCGAGCAGATCAAAATCGCCCGTTCCTTCGGCGACCTGAGCGAAAATGCGGAATACGACGCGGCAAAGCAGGAGCAGGGTCGCATCGAATACGAAATTGCGGAAATCGAAGCCATGCTGCGCAACGTTGTGCTCATCGACGAAGACAACATCGACACCGCCATTGCAAACGTTGGCACGCAGGTAAGCGTGCGCGACCTTGACAGCGGGAAGGAGCTTACCTACCGCATCGTGGGAAGCGCCGAGGCGAACCCCCTCATGAACAGCATCTCCAACGAATCCCCTGTAGGAAAGGGGCTTATTGGACATAAAGCGCGCGACGTTGTGGAGATCACCACCCCGCGCGGCGTGATACGCTATGAGGTGCTTTCCATCAGCAAGTAGAATTTTGCGGGGCGGACAAAAGTCCGCCCCTACTTATAAAAAAGCCCTTTTTGGGGGAACTTTCAAGGAAGCGCCAACGCGTTTCTTTGATGAAAATAAAAGGAGAACCGCCATGGACGAGGAAAGGAACGTAAACGCCGCCCCCGAGCAGGAGCTCACAGAAGCGGAGATCAACGAGCTTGTGCGCATCCGTATGGACAAGCTTAAGTCGCTTCAGGACGCGGGCAAAAACCCGTTTGAGCTGATGCGCTACGATCAGCAGTATTACAGCGGGGACATTATAAAAAACTACGAGGCGCTAGAAGGCAAAACCGTGCGCATCGCAGGCCGCATGATGTCCAAACGCATCATGGGCAAGGCAAGCTTTACCCATCTGCTGGACTATAAGGGGAACATTCAGGTGTATGCGCGCCTCGACGATTTGGGCGAGGATGCTTATGCGGAATTTAAAGCGCTCGACATCGGCGATATTTTGGGTGTGGAGGGCAAGGTGTTTAAAACCCGCACCGGCGAGGTAAGCATCCACGCGGAGAGCTACACGCTTCTCTCCAAGTCGCTTCGCCCGCTGCCCGAGAAGTACCACGGGCTTAAAGATACCGATCTTCGTTACCGCCAGCGCTTTGTGGACCTGATTGTAAACCCCGAGGTGCGCAAAACCTTCATCAACCGCAGCGCCATCATCGCGGCCATCCGCCAAAGGCTCAACGAAAAGGGCTTTATCGAGGTGGAAACGCCGGTTTTAAACTCCACCGCGAGCGGCGCTTCCGCGCGGCCGTTCACCACCCATCACAACACGCTCGACATCGACATGTTTCTGCGCATCGCAACGGAAATCCACCTCAAGATGTGCATCGTGGGCGGGCTTGAGCGCGTGTACGAAATGGGGCGCATTTTCCGCAACGAGGGTATGGACGCCACGCACAACCCAGAGTTTACAACCATCGAGCTTTATCAGGCGTATACCGATTACAACGGCATGATGGAGCTTGCCGAAGAGCTTATTTCCCACTGCTGCACGCTGGTGAACGGCACCACGACCGTCACCTTCCAAGGGCAGGAAATCAACCTTGCAGCGCCCTTTGAACGCCTTTCGATGAACGAAGCGGTCAAGCGCCACACGGGTGCGGATTTCATGGCCTGTGAAACCGACGAGCAGGCGCGTGCGCTTGCTAAGAGCATCGGCCTTTATTTTGAGGACAAAACCATTTGCCGCGGACTTCTTCTTGCGGAAGCGTTCGACGCGTTTGTGGAGGATAAGCTCATCCAGCCTACGTTCATTGTGGACTATCCGGTGGAAAACTCGCCGCTTGCCAAGCGTAAGCCCTCAAACCCCGCTTTGACCGAGCGTTTCGAGCTTTTTATCGCCGGCCACGAATACGCAAACGCCTTCTCCGAGCTCAACGACCCCATCGACCAGCGCAGCCGCTTTGTGCAGCAGGCGATGGAGCGCGCTAAGGGCGACGATGAGGCCATGATGATCGACGAGGATTTTTGCACCGCGCTCGAATACGGCCTTCCGCCCACAGGCGGCATGGGCATTGGTATCGACCGGCTGGTTATGCTTTTGACCGACAACGGAACCATCCGCGACGTGCTGCTGTTCCCCACCATGAAGCCGCTCGCGAAATAAGAAGCAATAAAAAATGCCCGCACGCCAAACGCGTGCGGGCATTTTTACATGTGAGGTTACAAAAGCTTTTCAATGGCCTCGGTGAGCCTTTCGGGCGGATACGCGGGGGAGAAGCGCTCCACCACTTCACCTTGCCGATTGATGAGGAACTTGCCGAAATTCCACTTGATGTCGCCCTCTTTTGCAAAAGGCACAAGAAGCTTCACCTTCTTTTCAAACGCCTCGGTCTTTTCATCGCCGATATCCTCTTTTTTCTGCTCCTTGAGCCAAACAAACAGAGGATCGGCATCTTTGCCGTTGACATCGAGCTTTTTAAAGCGGGGGAAGGAGGTGTTGTAGTTGAGCGTGCAGAATTCGCTGATCTCCTCGTCGGTTCCCGGCGCCTGGTTTAAAAACTGGTTAGAAGGAAAATCCAGCACCTCAAACCCCTTGTCGCGATATTCTTCGTAAAGCGATTGGAGCTCTTTGTACTGCGGCGTAAGCCCGCAGCGTGTCGCGGTATTCACCACCAAAAGAACCTTGTCCTCGTATTTGGAAAGCGATACGCTTTCACCCTTTGCGTCCTTTACCTGAAAATCATAAAGCCTCATGCTGCCGCTCCTTTCAAAATGTGCGTTTGTTCTTTCTATTTACGCGACGAACGCATCTCTAAATATCAATTACAATTTAATTTTATAAAATGGTTTTAAACTTGTCAAGCCCAAAACCAAACTTTTGAAACAAAAAGAGCCGCTCTTTAAGCGGCTCTGCACGATACGGATTCTAAGAGTTTTGTTGAAAGATCAGCTTTCGTATCCCTTGGGGTTTTTTTGCTGCCAGTTCCATGTATCGCGGCACATATCCTCCGCGGCGCGGTTTGCGCGCCAGCTAAAAAGCTTTTCTGCCTTTTGTGTATCGGCATAGCATTCCGCAACATCGCCCGCGCGGCGCGGCCCAATTTTATAGGGCACCGTAAGATTGTTTACCCGCTCAAACGCGTGCAAAAGCTCCAATACGCTCACGCCCTTGCCCGTTCCAAGGTTTACGGCCTCCACACCCGTGTGCTTTTCGCAGTAGCGCATGGCGGCAAGGTGCCCGTCTGCAAGATCTACAACATGAATATAATCGCGCACGCCGGTACCGTCGGGCGTGGGGTAATCGTTGCCGTATACGGTAAGGCAGGCAAGCTTGCCTACCGCTACCTGCGAAACGTAGGGCATAAGGTTGTTGGGAATGCCGTTGGGGTCCTCGCCGATGAGGCCGCTTTCGTGCGCGCCGACGGGATTAAAATACCGTAAGAGTACGCAGGAAAGCTCAGGGTACGCATGCGCGGCGTCTCGGATGATCTGCTCGCTCATCCACTTCGTCCAGCCGTAAGGGTTGATGCAGCCGGTAGATGCATCTTCCTTTAAGGGCGATTCGCCGTAGGGGCCGTACACCGTAGCGGAGGAGCTGAACACAAGGTTTTTGGCACCGTAATTCCGCATGGCGTTCAAAATTTCGATGGTTGCGTTGAGATTGTTCTTATAATATTCGAGCGGCTTGGTAACCGATTCGCCAACGGCCTTGTAACCTGCAAAGTGAATGACGGTTTCGATCTTGTATGCCTCAAATACCTTGGAAAGCTCCGCGGCGTTTGCAACGTCGATTTCATAAAACGCGGGGCGTTTGCCCGTAATACGCTCGATGCGGTTGACGACCTCGGCTTTAGAATTGTAGAGGTTATCCGCAAGCACCACCTGATAACCCGCTTCCAGCAGCGTTACCGCCGTATGCGCGCCGATGTAACCCGTGCCGCCCGTAAGAAGTACAGCCATGTTGCCCTCCTTGCTTTTCATTTTGCCCTAGCGCACTCGTACGAAAATCTTTTTGCCCGAAAGCACGTTTTGGCGTATTCACCTGCGGTTATTATATACCAAGTTGCTCCCGTTTGGAACGCGTTTAAGGCTTTTGTTGATGTTCTGTCCATTTTTTACGGAACGCTTGCATATGCCTTTCCCGATTTGGAGCCTGTGGTATCGTATTCCTTTATCCTTTGCAGGTGCGGAGGCTGCCATTCGCAAAATGCGCACGGGTGAATTGCAAAGCGCACGCTTTGCTTCTGTGATATAATCGACATGTATTTTTGACAAAGGGGGATACGGTGTGCTGCGTACGGCGATCAACCAACCGGATTTTTGCATCAAAACCGAGCGGCTCATGCTGGTTCCTCTTTCCGAGGCGCATCTAAAGCCCTTTTTTTTGGAATTTACCGAGGAAATTACGCGCTACCAGTTTCCGGAGCCGTTTCCAAGCATAGAGGAAGCGCGTGCGTTTTTTTTGCGCGCGCAGGCGTTTCGCGAGGAAGGCGAGGAGCTTGTGTGCGCCGTTCTCGCGCCTGACAACGAGTTTTTAGGCAGCGTGGAAGCACGCAACCTTACAAGCCCTACGCCCGAGGTTGGCATTTGGCTCAAAGCAGGCGCGCAGGGGAAGGGCTATGCAAAGGAGGCCATGATGGCCTTCTTTGCGTTTTTTCGCGCGCAACATCAAGTGGATTTTTTTGTGTACGAGGCGGATCGCCGAAACCCCGCGAGCATCAAGCTTGCGTTGTCGCTCGGGGGCGAACTCCAATGCGCATACGAGGCGCAAAGCGCGGGTGGCGAGCTTTTGAGGCTGAAGCTATTTTACATTGAGTAGTCATTAAACGGAAGTTCTTCTTGTTTTCGGAAATGGGTTGCAGTATTCTATTTACATATTTTGCATAAGGAATTTTGTCGGCGGCGTCGAT
>DLFZ01000028.1:13388-13804 GCA_002482435.1 Christensenella sp. UBA7707 | reverse complement strand
CTCGAATATGGTGCAAAAGGTGGAACGAAGGAGGAAAGCACTCTTCGCGTTGTGCTCGACGGGGTGCCGGAAGGGTATTTTACGTGAGGAGATTTTTCTCCAAGGCAAAGTTTACCAGCGGTCGGATAAAGGGCATGCCGTACTGCAAAGCAGCGTCAGGCGCTTGCCGGACACAAAAAAAGAGCCGCCCTTGCGGGCGGCTCCTTCGTGCTATTGGGTCCCTTGCGGGATTTGGTTGCGGTTTGGGTTAATGCTTACGCACGAACCTTCTTCACAACGACGGCGGCGGTGGCCAGCAGAGCCAGACCAACCATCACGAAGCCGAGCACGGACACGGCGTCACCAGTGTTGGGGACGGAGGTGCTGTCGGAAACGGTGAGGGAGGAGGTGTAGGGCTTGTAGGTGCCGGTCGCGGT
>DLFZ01000028.1:4323-13376 GCA_002482435.1 Christensenella sp. UBA7707 | reverse complement strand
GAATAGATGCCGGTGTCGCCAGCCTTGAAGCCGAGGGCGCCGGTGAAGGCGTTGTAAGCGGCGAGAACGGCGGCGTAGTCGGGAGCATCGGTAGCAAGGGCCTTAGCCACACCATTATCATTGTAATAGAACACAGGACCCGCGGCCACGGTGTAAAGCTTGCCAGTGGTGCCAACCTGCAGCGTCATGCCGGTAAACAAGGAATTGGTGGTAGTGATGGTCAGAGTGTTGTCGCCAGACTTCACAGTGCCAACGCCGTTCTGCACGGAGCTGAACTTGTAGGTCACGCCAGACACTTTGATCGTCAGGTCAGTGGTGGTAGCAATGCTGCCGGCGGCCTTGTAGCCGTAGAAGGAGGTCACGGAAGCTTCGGCAGTCTTGCCAACAACCGCGGAGTAGATTACGCTGTAAGAAGCGTCTTTAACTTCGTTGGAAAGATCAACGGTGATGACGCCATCATTAACCGTAGCCATGTTGGTAATAGCATCAGCGGGAGCAATTGCGTCCCCATCAACCAATTCCTTGACGGAGCTGAGGTTCTTGAGGGTAATGGTGGACTTCAAGGAACCCGCAGACGGATCGATGGTGCCATAGTACGCAGTTTCATCAGCAGCGCTGGGAACAGCGAAGGTGACCTGGAAGTACACGGTGGTGCCGGCCACTACGCCAAGGTTGGCGGGATAGGCGGTGTAGTAGGTAGCGCCAGTGGCCGAGGTGGCAGGCTGGAGCAGGGTTACGCTGGTGGCGTAAGGAGTGCCAGCGTTGGCAGTGGGAGCACCCCAGGTGGCGGCCATGGCGGGCGCGGCAATCGCGAACACCAGAGCGAGGGTCAGGACGAGAGCAAACAGTTTCTTCATTCTGAAAAAACCCCTTTCAAGTATTTTACTTTGCAAGTGTGCCGGAACCCTTCCGGCGGGCAATGGATTTTCCGCAGGGAAAACCCCACTTAGCACGGCAACATTGTAACATGGGCGTTCTACCCTGTCAAGCGCATTGTTACAAGTTTGTAACAATGTTTTTTCGACCTTTGCAACAAGCTTTTGCGGAGGCGGCATGGTTTCGCATCGTAGCTCGCATTGCCGAGCTTTTTGGGAGCTTTCTCCTTTGGTATGCCTTACTATATCATCCGTCAAAGCGTTCGTCAAGCAAAATATTAAAAATTTGTAATAAACTTTTTGCATTTTGCTGTCGAATCATGCGCAAAGCCGCCTGCAAGGCAGAGCTTCACCTATATAACGTGCCAAGGGCGGAAACAGTTCCCTGTTTCCGCTCTTTATTTTAACCGTTTGTTACAAAAGTATGTCCTTTGCGCTTTTTTAACTGCATCAGCTATTTTTCGCAAAGTAAATTTCCGCCATATCCGCAAGCCAAAACCGCGAGGTGGGCAAAAGAGCGCGCGGGGTGTTTGGCAAAAGCTTTTCCCCATCCACAAAGGTTCCGTTGGTGGAACCGAGGTCGCACACATATACCGTGCCTTTTTCCGCCCAAACGGCGCAATGCGCGCCGCTCACAAGCGAGTTTCCTAGCACCAGGTTGGCGCGGCTCGGGTCGCGCCCCAAAACGAGGCGGCTCCCCTGCTTAAGAGCGATCTCCATCCCCGCAAACTGCCCCTCGGCACATACGAGCACCGAGTTGGGCTGCGGTGAAATCTGCGGGCTCATGGCTACGGTTTTCCCATAAGCGGGTAAGCAGGTACCGCCGTCCCCGCCCACTTTAGAAGGCACCGCATCGGCCTCGTAAAGGGGCATTCCCGCGCCCGACGCAGCATTCGCCGCCGCTACCACCTGCTTGAGCCCCGCCTTTAGCATACCGAACAGGAGCCACAGCACCACCGCGATCAAAATGAGCTGCCATAGGTCACCAACGAGCGGCAGGTAAACAATGCTGATGCCGCTGTTCCACAGCGTATGCAAAAGCACCGATGCGCCGAAATACTTCAAAAATCGAAGATCCGCAAAGTGCTTTGCATGAAGTGCCTGCTCGCCCTTTACCATGGCAAGCGCACCGCCGTAAAGGCTTGCCCACATAATGTGCCCGCCAAGCGACTGAAAGCCGCGCATCAAAAGCGAGCCTACGGGGTCCTGCGCGCTGAAGGCATAACCCGCGTTTTCAATGGCCTCAAAGCCCGTGCCGACCGCCGCGCCGATGAGCATGCCGTTTAAGATGTACTTTTTGTCCGGCTTTCGAAGAAAAAGCGCCAGTGCAAAAAGCTTTCCCGGTTCCTCGGTAAGCCCCGCAAGCACCGTTGCGTTTAGCCCCACCACGTTGTGGAGCACCATCGTAAACACAAGCGAAAGCGCGCCGCCGATTAAAAAAATGAACAGCACCGTATAAAGCGGAATGTTTCTGGGGATGTTCACTTCCCACGAAAACATTAAGATGGAAAGCGGCATCACAAAACAGCCCAAGAACAAAAATGCGGGCACTGCCACACTCACACCCATGAGCACAAGCATGTACATCAAAAGCGTGAACATAAGCCCCACGCCAAGCACGCGTGCATATACAAAGGGTTTTTGCCAGCTCGAAAGCATTTCCGCTTCCGCAGGGGTCGTAAAGGGCGTGCCCGCCATAAAAAGCTTGGCGCCGTCACCGGCGCCGTGCTTTTTGAAGGTTTCGGAGAACACATCCTTTACCGTTATGGCTCCATGCCCCGCACGGGCATAAAACGTTTGGTTTTTCATGGGAACGGTTATCTCCTCACGACCGTAAAGGTATTTTCGCGTTTGGCAAGGTAGAAGCTATCGCCCTCATGCAAGGGGTACGGGCGGTTGGGCTCAAGCTTTACGCCGTTTTCAAGGTAGGTACCGTAGGAGGAATTGAGGTCAAAAAGGTTCAAAGCGCCGTTGACAAGCGCAACGCGGCAGTGAACTGAGCTGACGCCCGGTGTGCCCTCCGGGTAAACGATGTTGCAGGTGTCGGCGTTGCGGCCGATGACTGCACTTTCCTTCACTGGGAACACGCTCCCCGAAAATGCGGAACCCACCAGCGAAAACGCCGCCCCACCCTGCGGATGAGCCTCGGGCGCGTTAACGGCCACCGTGCGCTGCGCTGGCTGTGCGGGCTGCATGGGCTGCGCAGGCTGTGCGCTCGCCGTGGCCTGCACCGGTTGAGGTGCTTTTTTCTTGCTGGAGGATACTGCGATTATAACAACGACCAAAATCACAACAAGCGCTGCTGCACCGATGAGCACATAAAGAAGCGTATTGTCTTTTTCAGGCTCCACGGGGGCGGTAGGCACGGCGCTCGTTTCAGGTTGGGTAGGTGCTTCGTCGCCGGCAAGCATGTATTCCACCTCAAGGCCCTCAAGCGCGTTAAACACATAGTCGATGTAGATTGCGCCATTGGTGGCTTCGCCGCGCGCTGCACCAAACGAGTTGATCCCCACGCAGTAGCCGTCTTCGGTAACGAGCGGGCCGCCGGAGTTGCCGCCGTTGACCGCAACGTCGATCTGGATGAAATCTGCGCCGTCGCTGGACGCATGGTTTTTGGTGACCGTGCCGCTTGTAACGGTTACGTCGTCAATGCGCGAGGGCAGTACGCCGCCGATGTCGTTGAGGTCGTCAGCCGTACCGGGGAAACCAAGCGCATATACCTTTTGCGTCGGCTCAACCGTTTCGCTCGAAAGCATGGTGATGGGAACACGCGAAGTGATGGGCGTTTCCACCTTCAAAATGCAGTAATCCACGCTTACGTCGAAATACACGACCGAAGCGGGAATTACGCTTTCAAAATTCTGAAAGCTGTCAAGCACAATATAGATGACGTCGCACATGTTACCGTCGCTGTCGAGCACCACATGGCGGTTGGTGGCGATGTATTCTATATCATTTCCGGTTGTGCCAAGGCAGATGCCCGAGCCGATGTACGCCTCGCCCATATAAGAGGATTCGGTGTAAACGCGCACCACGCTTTTTCGCGCGTCGAGAACCTTCTGATTCCCCTCAGCAAAGGCACCGGTTACAGGAACAAGCGTGAGCACAAGCATGAGCGCGAGAATGGTTGCGGCAAGCTTTCTTTTCATATACTATTTCCCCTCAGCAGCATTAAATTTTGCAAGGATGGCCGTAAAATTGTCCTGTTCCTCAAGGTTCTTTTCCAAAATGGCGCGTTCGATCCGCTCCGCGGCCTCGTACAGATTTCCTTTTAAATAGGAGCAAAGCTCCTCGTCGCAAAGCGCATTGTAAACACCGTCGCTCATAAGAACGATGATGTCGCCCTCGCAAAGAGTGACGGGCGCAAGGCTTCTATCCACCTTGATGTGCGCCGCGCCTGCGTAGCTTGTGAGCGCGTGGCGCTGGGGGTCACTAAGTGCCTCCCAATAGGGGATTTCTCCGCGCGCAGCCCGGTCGTCGAGCATAACGGCGTAGTTTTGCTCGCGGTTGAGCGTAAGAAGAGCGCCGCCGCGAAAAAGCGCCAAGCGGCTGTCGCCGCAGGCAGCAAAGTATAGTTTGCCGCCCCGCACCACCGCGCCGATGGCAGTTGAGCCGCTGTTGTCAAGCGACTGCACCTTGGCACCGGCGCTATAAAGAAGCGACGCAAGCCCGACAGAAGGATCCTCGGCAAAAGCGCCCTCCAAAAAACCTTTTAAAAGTGTATCGATCACGATGGCGCTAGCTTTGCCGCCATCGGTCATACCTCCCATACCGTCAGCCAGCGCGAGGAGCACGCCTTTGCTTTCACAAAGCGCCGTGTCACTAAGCGGGCTTACGGCAAACGCATCCTGCTGGTAGCTGCGCGCGCCGATGCCGTGCACGTTTGAAACCTGAAGGCCGCACGCCGCTTTCTGCGGCTCTATCGTGCGCACGCCCTCCCTTTTCACGGCATCTGCACGCGGCGCGGTACGTCTCCCTTTTTTGCTCATAAACACACCCAAAACGAGCGCGGCGGCGATTATAACAAGCAGCGCCGCGACCCACACATAAGCGGGAATGCCGAAAAGCTTTGCTTCTACAAGCCAGTGAAGGATTACATCCATTTGAACTTTTCTCCGCAGAACGGCATAAACGCGAGCTTCGTGCTGCCGATTTCAAGATCGTCGTAGGCGCTTAAGGGCGTGGTGCCAAAATGCGCCTTGCCGTTGTAGCGCACGATGCTGCGCCCGTCGGCGGCGGAAAAGTAAAAGATACCGTCGCGCGAATCATAGCTGACGATCGCATGGTTGAAAGCGGAAACGGTGGGGTCGCCTTTCAGGCAAACGTCCATTTTGGGGTCGCGACCGATGAAGTTGTTGTCGGCATGCAGCGCAAAGCTTTTCCCTTTTTCCGCGCCTTCCACGCACACGAGCCAGCCCACCACCGGGTCAAAACCCACCTGCTGTTCCATCACGGCAACGGTACGCATGGAGGATTCCTTTTTCTCCGGCTCCACAATCGCCACGGTAGAACCGCGCTGCGGCTGCGGCGCGCGATCCGGCGCACCGGAGGGGCTTGCGCAATACGGGCATTCGGAAAACTTTGACGCGTCGTAAAAATGGCCGCTCTGACATTGCTTCATTTGCATAACTGTTACCCCCGTCAATTTTGTTTCAGTATAGCACACCAATCCGAACCCGCACATACAGCGCATTTGGTGCGTTTTCAGCGTTTTTGCCGGTTGGAATGGCACCGCCATGCTTACGCGCGATTTTCACCGCGCGCGGTGTTCGTATTTACCTGTGCTCAGCTTAGGTCGATTGACGTACCGGTACCGTCATTGAAGTTGTAAAGGCACAGGTCGCCGTTTTCATCGTTGTAGAAAAGCGAAATGTCGGTTGCGCTCTCGATAAGGGTCGGGTACTTGCCAAAAGACGCAAGCTGCTCCGAAGAACCGTCGTAAACATCGTAGCTCTTAAGCACATAATCATCGGCGGTGGAGTAATAAACACTGCCCGCGTTCACGCAAAACATGCCGACCGCCTCGTCGATCACGAGCTCATCGCCTTCCCCATCAATGTCCACGCGCCTGAGCCTTGCGCCTTCGTCGGACGACGTAAGGTAATAAATCCAGCCGCCGTGCACCGTCATGCGGTAGCAGTCCACATCGAACACAAACGTTTCATCGCTGCCGTCGAGCGCATAGGAGTAGATGCCAGTGGAGCTTCCCGAATCCGCGCAGTAAATGCGCCCACCCGCGATGTTTTGGAAATAGCCGGCGTTAGAGAGCACCTGCTCCATGCTGAACGAGTTCAAATCGCAGCGCATCAGCGCGCCGCTGTAAGCGTCTTTGTAATAAGCGTAATCGCCGTAGGTGATGATGTTCTTGGCGTCGTAAATGAAGGTTTCGGGCTGCGCACTGCCGTCCACCGGCACGCGGCACATATAGTATTTGAGGCTGTCGCCGCTTCCTTCCGCCGCGGTATAGTAGAGATAGTTGCCTACGACGTTGAGGTTGCAAAGGTAACGTGTATCGTCGGTAAGCTGGGCTATGGCATTGCCCGTCGTCCAATCCACCGAATAGATGCCCGAATTTGTGTTGTTGTCCGCAACGTAGAGGATGTCGCCCTGCAGCGCAACCTCGGAGTTGTTTTGGTTGTTGGCGTTGGAATTGCCCATGTAGTTGAGGCCGGAATAGCTGTACGCGGACGTACCGCCAAGATCCGCCCACTGGTCGGCGGTAAGGCCGTTGTTATCAAGATAGTGCTGGGTAACAGGCGCTTCGGAAAGCGAAAGCGTCACCGCGGCCGGGCAGATCATGATCATGGAGGCATCGTCATCGCCCACCTCGAAGGTGACCACTGCGTCGCCCTCTGTAATGGTGAAAAGCACCCCGTTCTCGGCAATTACATCAATATCATACCCCTGAGAAAGGAGCAGCGAGAGGTAATTGATGGCCATGAACGAATCCATTCCCGTATAGGTGTATTCCGTGCCGTCGGCCGTCTCAACGGTTTGCGGGTTCTGCTCGAAGAACTTCGTGGGATCGATGAACGTAACGGTACCGGCCGGCACTGTGTTCTCCGTAGGCGCGGGCGTCGCTTCGCTCCCTGCGGGCAGGTTTTGTGTTGCCGCAGGCACGGTGGCCGAAGGCGAAGCAAGCACATCAACATTGGCGGGCGTGTTGCCGCCCCCCCTAGTGAGAAGTACCACAATTAGGATCACGATCAGCGCTACGCCGCCGAACCCTGCGATCAACAGCCCTTTCTTTTCCTGCCACAGCTTGGCAAACCCGCTCTGCGTACCGGACGTCTGGTTGTTGACCGCACCCGGCGTATACTGCCCCTGCGGGCTGTAGCTCGCCCCGCCCTGCTGGCTGGGAGCGTAAGTGGCCTGCGCTTGCGGCGCGAACGTGCCCGGTACCGTCTGTGCGGCACCGCCGTAAAGCGCTGCGTAAAGATCGCCGGTGGTCACGAAGCGGCCTTCTTTTCGCACGCTAAGTCCGCGCATAACGGCGGCTTCCTGGGCGGGGTTCATGGGAACGCCAAGGCGCGAGGGCGCCTGAAGCGTATCTCCGGTGAGACGTTCAATGGACTCGGGCGGTGTTACGCCCGTAATCAACTTATACATGGTGCCGCAAAGCGCGTAAATATCCGTCCACGCACCAAGCTCGCCGTGGGTGCGGTACTGCTCCTCGGGCGCGTAGCCGGGTTTTAAAACCACCGAAACGCTCTTGCTGCCCGCAACGTCGCGCGCCGCGCCGAAATCCAAAAGCTTCAGCCTGCCGTCGGGCGTGAGCATGATGTTATCGGGGCTGATGTCGCGGTGAACAAGGCCGGTCTGGTGCACCTTAGCAAGTGAGGAAACAAGCGGCATCATCAGCGCCATCACCTCGGCAGCGGGCATTTTGCCGCCGCGCCGTTCGAGCGCCGTGCGCAGGTTTTCCCCCTCCACAAATTCCATCACGATATAAGCGGTGCCGTTTTCGCGGAAAAAGTCGCGCACCTCGACGATGCCCTCGAGGTTATGGAACCGCGCGAGGCTTCGCGCCTCGTTCAAAAACTTTTCAATGCCGTTGCCGTAATAATCGGCGCTTGAACCCGTAAAAGGCGTAACGGTGGCACCGTTGCCGGAGCGCGCTACAAAGCCCGAAGGAAAATATTCCTTGATGGCAACCTTGATGTTCAAGTTCAGATCGAAGCCGAGGTAAGTGATGCCGAAGCCGCCTTCGCCGAGCACCTTTCCCACAAGGTATTTACCCGCGAGAATGGTTCTTGGCGCAAGATGGTGCGGTTCTTTGGGCTGTTCGTTGTCGAAACCGCATTGCGAGCAATAACGTTCGTTTTCGTTCATCTCTCCCAGACAGCCAAGGCACAACTTTTCAATAGATTTGAAATCCATATGTTCCCCCCATGCTTCATGATACGACAAAATTCACAATTCCCATATGCTTCCTCTAATTATATCATGTGTTCATCATTTTGCCATAGTTGCGATACAAAAAAGGCGGTTTTTTATGGATACTCCCGCCTTTTGCTTCAATATGCATGTTCCTTAGAAAGCTACGCGTTCAACGCGGTAGTTTTCCGCCTGCGCTTCAAACAGCTTGCAATAAAGGCTGTCTGTTTTTTTCATGAGGTTTTGGTGTGTGTCGAAGTCGCGCACGACACCGTTTTCCAACACAAGCACCCGGTCGCAGAAAACGCTTGAGGACATGCGGTGGGAAATATAAAGCGCCGTTTTTTCGCCTACAAGGCTGTTGAAATGCTCGTAGATTTCCGCTTCCGCGAGCGGATCGAGCGCGCTCGTCGGTTCGTCGAGGATGATGAGCGAGGCATTTTTATAAAGCGCGCGGGCGATTGCCACCTTCTGGTTCTGCCCACCGGACATCTCCACCCCTTCGGGGTCATACGCCTTGCCGAACAGGGAGCGTATGCCATTTTTGAGGCTTTCTACCTTCTCTTTCATGCCTACCTTTTCCATTAGTTCCATAGCGCGCGCGGTATCCTCGCGCGCTTCGCCGCAGGTTACGTTTTCCTCGATGGTAAAATCGAACAGTTTATAATCCTGAAATACGGCGGCGATGCGTCTGCGGTAGCTTTCGTTGTCGTAGCAGAAAATGTCGCGCCCGTTGATAAAAATCGTGCCCGAAGTCGGCTTATAAAGCCTGCACAAAAGCTTTACGAGCGTGGTTTTCCC
>DLFZ01000028.1:0-4241 GCA_002482435.1 Christensenella sp. UBA7707 | reverse complement strand
GATTCGACCGTTTCGGGGAACGGCTCACCCGTTTGCGCGCGCTCGTCCGGCAGCGCCATCAGTTCCATAAACGGGTCGAGGTAGCTGAGGTTCTGGAAAAGCCTTACAAGCCCGTTGCCGGTTTCGGTAATGGCTGCCGTAAAGGAAATGGCTGCCGAAATGTACATGGTAAACGAACCAAGCGAAATTTTGGGGCCAAGCACGCTCGAAAACGTGCGAATCCCCGTATAGCCGTACACGAGCGCAGCCTGAAGGTCGCCAATGATGCCGTAAACGCCTGTAATGCGGCCGTTTTTTCCCCAGAACTCACCGAACCATGTGTTGATCTCGCTGTTTTCGTGCTCCACGCTTTCAATCATCATGCCGTCCATGCCGTAGAGGCGGATGTCCTTTTGCAGCTTATCGTTGAAGCACTGCCCGAAGTAGTAACCGAACCTGCGGTTGACCGGAATGATCTGCTGGAAAAAGTTCGTCTGATATTTGGAAAATAAAGCATTCACCGCCAGCGTTACGCCAATGGTAACGGCGAGCACGGCCACAAGCACGGGGCTGAACGTTAAAAGCACCGCAAGTAGCCCCGCCACGGTGAACGCGTTTTTCACAACGTTTGCAAACGCCTCGATCAGCGCGTACAGCGTTCCCTGATTGCTGAGCGCGAATGCCGCGCGCTCCTTCAAATCAAGATAGTACGGGTTCTCCAAACACGCATAGTCCACATCCATGATCTTTTTACCAAGCGCCTGCAGCATTTTATCGTTGACATACGCGTTTTTGACGCGCATAAGGCGCGTCATAGTGTTGCCAAGAAGCGCAAACAGCACGTTGAGCCCTACGATAAGGCCGCCCCAAAGAAGGAGCATGGAAACGTTTTTTCCGCCCGTCAGTTCATCCACGAGGTACTTGGGCAGCAGAACGTTGGAAAGCACCCGCAAAAAACCCGTGGCGGTGTTGAGCGCCACAAGCAGGATGTACGACGGCGAAACCTTCCACGAAAGCTTCAAAAACGCTGTGAGCTTTTTGATGTTTTCACGCATGGGCGGCCTCCTCGTTTTCCATGTTGTAGTACTTGCCCTGCACGCTAAACATTTCGTAATACGCGCCGCGTTTTTGCATAAGCGTCTCATGCGAGCCGTATTCCTTCAGTCCGTCGCCATCGAAAAAGGCGATGTTGTTGCAAAACTTGGTGCTCGCGAGCCGGTGGGAAATAAAAATGGCCGTCTTCCCTCCGATGAGGTCGTTGAAGTTCTCGTAAATGGCGGCCTCCGCAAGCGCATCGAGCGCGGCGGTCGGCTCGTCCATAATCACCATGTTCGCGTCCTTGTAGAGCGCGCGGGCGATGGAAAGCTTTTGCGCCTCGCCGCCCGAAAGCTCCGTGCCTTTTTCGTCGATGATTTTTAAAAGCATTTGGTCGAGGCCCTTTTCATAGTCCTGCACCTTTTCTAAAAGTCCCGCACGGCGAAGCGCATCTTTCACGCGCGCCTCGTCTGCGCCGCTTGAAGCGCAGGCAACGTTTTCGCGGATGGTGTACGCAACAACGTTCACATCCTGAAACACGGCGGAAAACATGGAGAAAAGCGCCGCACGCGTATACGAGGTGGTCGGGATTCCATTGATGAGGATTTCTCCTTCGGTCGGGTCGAAAAGACCGGTGAGAAGCTTTATGAGCGTGCTTTTTCCTGCGCCGTTGACGCCTACCACCGCAAGCTTTTCGCCTTTTTCAACGGTTAGGTTGAGGTTTTTGAAAATGTACTGCTCCGTACCCGGATACTTGAAGCTTACGTTTTTAAATTGAACGCGAAGCGTGCCGTCCTTCACGGCGGGCACATCCCCGCTCGCAGGGTTGAGGTCGGTTTTGATAAAGCGCAAGTAATCGTCCACATACTGGCCTTCGCTGTAAATACTCGCGAGGTTTTCCGCAAGGGTGTTCATGAGTGCGCCCAAGGAAACCGTGGCTGCAAGGTACATGGTAAAATCCGCAATGGACATACCGTTGACGGTCTTGTAGATAAGAACCCCGTAGGTGAGCGTGCTGCTTACAAACAGTGCAAAAAGGCCCACGAAGCCAAACGCGTACTCTCGACCCGCGATTTTTCTCATAAGCGCTTTGTACGCCTCAATCTCACGGTCGTAGTTGGTCAGGATGCGTTTTTTTAAATCGTACAGGCGAATGTCTTTGCCTGCCGCAAAGTCGTAAGTGGTACCGGTGTAGTAGCTCTTTTTGCGTTCCGCGTGGGCAATGGGCTCGCGCAGGCCATAGCGGTATGCGTGCGTGCGGCTTCGCACCCACACCGTGGCGGCGATGTTAAAAACGAGCCCCAAAAGCACCCAAAAATCGAGCAGGCCGATGAACACCGAAAGCGTAAGAATAGAAAGCAGCACAGCCGGCGTTTCAAACAGCATATGGTACACGCGCTCCACACCGTTGTTGTTGCTGCTGACGGATTCGAGCGCCTTGTTGTTTCGTTCAAAAAACGACGCGTCCTCCATATAGCGGTAATCCGCGCGGAGAAGCTTTTGGCTCATGTCGCGGATAAAGCCCATACGAAGCCTCGTGATGCGGGGGTATCCCCTGCCGAAGGAATCGTTTTTCACATAGTTAAAAAGCCCCGCTGCAAAAAGGTACCCGAGCGCAATCAAAACAATGTTTTGCACCGTATTTTCCCCACCCGCCGTTAGCGTGCCGAGAACAAGCTTGGGAAGCGCCACCGCAAAAAACGGATACACGGCTGCGGTAAGCGTGTATACGGCAAATAGGGCAAAAAGCGCCCTGTCCTCCTCTGCGGCAATTTGAAGCAGACGCGAAAGCATCCTAAAAATCGGATAACCTTTTTTCTGTTTTTCCACGTTTTCCTCCGGGCATCGAACGATTTTCCTTATACTATATACCGTATAATACTGTTTCGTCAATACAACAATAATGCCGCGCATATTCGCGCGGCACAAAGCTCTTTTTGTTATGTTTGATTGGTTTAAATGCTGTAATCGTAGCCGCGCGCAGCCTGCGCGTCGAGCATATCCTGCAAGGTCACGCCGTCGACATAGGCGTTTACGGCGCGGTCAAAGCCTTCCCAAAAGCCTGCCGCCGCACACGCGGCGCTGTTTTCATGCGCAGGTTGTTCCCCCGCGGGGGTTCCCGTCGGCGCGAGGTTGCCCTCTACGGCGCGAAGCACCTCGCCCGCTGTACAAGCATGCGGTCTTTTTGCCATCAGGTAGCCGCCCTGCGCGCCGCGCACGCTTCGCAAAAGACCTGCTTTTGTAAGCTGAGCGGCGATCTGCTCGAGGTATTTCACGGAAATGTCCTGCCTGGAAGATACGTCACGCAACGAAACGCAAACCTCCTCAGGCTGCAAGGCGATGTCGATCATCATGCGGAGCGCGTAGCGCCCCTTCGCGGTAACCATCATGCAAAGTTCCTCCAAAGGGGGTCAAAAAATATCCGTTGCGTCAGGCGGAAGCGAGCGGACGCGTTTTGCGTAAAGAAGGCTGTTTTCACCCTCCGTGGCGTTGTATGCGTAACCGAGTACATCCCCAACTTTTTTCGCGTATTCCATAAACAACCCGTAGGCCGAAAAAAGCGCTTCCCATGCATGTTCCGTGCTGCCGGCGCAAAAAACGCGCGTCAGGCGTTCCCAATCTTTTTCTGGAAGAAACTCTACAAGGCGTTTGTCCGCTTTTCCCATGCTCTCCTGAAACCCTGTAAGGGTTCCCGCATGCCACAAAAGCATCTTTTTGAGCTGCTCAAGAACGTAGTGAAAGAGCATTTCGTTTGCGTATAGAAGCTCGTTTCGCCACAAGCCCTTTGCGCAGTAAGGCGCGACCCAGAAAAACTCGTTGCAGCAGGCGGCATACTGCGCCTGCGTTGGCCGCTTGACCCAAAACGCCTCGTCGGTCGGCGCGCCAAGCGGCTTTAAAATGCCGTCCTTGTCGAGAAGCGGCACGGTAAGAGCGTCTTCACCATATTCTTTTTGAAGCTGCGGCAAGGAAAGGAGCGTTAAATCGATGCGGTTCCCGTCGGCAAATTGCATAAGGTAGGCATAACGCGTGTCAAAATCCGTTTTTTTGCCAAGCGTATGATCCATAAGCTCGGGCTCCTGCATCACAAGAACCTCGCCGAACACGCTTATCCAGCTTGGGTCATGCAGAAAGGAGGCCGTTTCTGTTACGGCATAGACGATGTCGTAATCCTGGAACAAATCCCTTTTCACATTGGGATTGGCGCGCGAGCCGTTCATGTACACCGC
>DLFZ01000081.1 GCA_002482435.1 Christensenella sp. UBA7707 | reverse complement strand
AACCTGCTTTCGGTAACGCGTATCACGCAGGGGGAAATGAACGTAAAAAAGGCGTCCGAGGCCGCGGAGGAGGTGCTGGCGAGCGCGGTGAGCCGCAGCCGTAAGCGCTTCCCAGGCCGCTTAATTCGCGTGAAAGCGCCCGACGAGCTTCTTATGGTGCCCATGGACGCCACGCTCATCGAACAGGTGCTCATCAACCTTGTAGAAAACGCGCTCAGACATTCGCCTGAGGATTCCCCCGTGGATGTGGAGGCGCGCCGCGAAGGTGGTTACGCCGTGTTCGAGGTGATCGACAACGGCGAGGGCATTTCGGTGCAGGACTTTCCGTATTTGTTTGAAACCTATGTACCAAACGGCAAGCGAAGCGCTGACGCGAAGCGCGGCATGGGAATCGGCCTTTCCATTTGCATGACCATCATCAAGGCGCATCAAGGAACGCTGACCGCTTTCAACCGCGAAACGGGCGGCGCGGTTTTCCGCTTTTCGCTTCCCCTATAAAAACACGGTAAAAAGGAGTACGCAATGAACAGCAAGCCCATGATTCTTGTGATCGAAGATGACGAAACCGTATCCGGCTTTGTGTGCGCCATTCTCTCGGCCAACGATTACAACCCCATTAAGGCCGTCAAAGGAAAGGAAGGTGTGGCGCTTGCCGCATCGCATAGCCCGGACTTGATCCTTCTGGATCTTGGCCTTCCGGATATGGACGGCATTGAGGTGCTAAAGACCATTCGCTCATGGACGCAGACGCCCGTGATCGTGGTAAGTGCGCGCTACCATGAGCGCGAAAAGGTGGAAGCGCTCGACCTTGGTGCAAACGATTATGTAACCAAGCCCTTCGGCACCGCGGAGCTTCTCGCCCGCATCCGCAATGCCATGCGCCAGTACCAGCGCGGCAAGGCGCAGGAAATGCCGGAGCGCGTGATCGTAGGTGGCCTTGAAATTCACTACGAAAAGCGCCTCGTTTCTGTGGACGGCAAGGAGGTGCACGTCACTCCCATCGAATACAAACTGGTCGTGCTGTTGTCAAAAAACCTTGGAAAGGTGCTGACCTACGATTTTATCATGCGGGAAATATGGGGGCCTTACGCGAACGAAATCGAGTCGCTGCGCGTAAACATGGCAAACATCCGCCGCAAGCTTGAAAAAAACCCGGCCGAGCCGCGCTACATCGTGACCGAAGTGGGCGTCGGTTATCGAATGGTGGACGAGTAAGCGGCGCGTTGCGCGCTAAGCGCGATTTTTATATAATTGAAAAAGATAAGTAAGGCAAACAACAAGGAAAGGCGGGAGCATATGGGAAAGAAGCGGATCTCTCGAGCGGCCGTTTCCGTATTTTTCATTGCGCTTGCGCTGCTCTTTGGCATGTCGGCCTACATCGAGCACGGGCGGAGGGCACGGGAGGACGAGCAGCTTCGCTATGCCGCCAGCACCGTGAGCGCGCAGGTTTACGAGGTTCTTTCTGTACAAATGAGCAAAACCAAAACGCTTGAGGCCTTTCTCGTACAGAACAACGGCAGTACGGAGGGTTTTGAGAAGGTAGCGCGACTGCTTGCGGCCGAGCGCGGCGTGCGCAATGTGCTTTTGGCGCCGGGTGGAATTGTGTCGGATGTTTATCCGATCAAGGGAAATGAGAGTGTAATCGGCCACGACCTGACGGGCGCAAACGCCGGTGATAAGGAAGCGCAAACCGCCATAGAGCGCGGCGCGATGATTATGGCGGGGCCTTTCAGCCTCGTACAGGGCGGCATGGGTATTGCGGGGAGACTTCCTGTGTACCTCAACGGGTCGTTCTGGGGGTTGGTTTCCGTTACGTTGAACTATCCTGAGCTTTTCGAGGGGCTGAGTTCCGTTGAAAACTTACACGCACAGGGCTTTGCATGCAAGGTTTGGCGCGTAAACCCGGACACGGGTGAGGAGCAGACTATTTTGTCAAGCGGCGGCGGTATTGTAAGCCGAGGGTTTGAGTACGCGTTTCCCCTTTTCAACACGGAGTGGTATGTGAGCGTGTACCCCGAAAAACCTTGGTACACGCACGTAAGTGTTCTTTTGAGCGCGGTGGTGAGCCTTGCGCTGAGCATTTCGGCCGCCGCGGGTACAGCGGCTTATACGACCATACGCCGTATGGAGCGCGAAGCGTCAGAAAACCGCATTGCGGCGCTGCAAAAGCAGCTCGAATACGACCGCATCAACATCCTTCTTACGCAGATCAGTTCGCATTTTTTCTACCACACGCTCAACTCCATTCAAGCGCTTATCGTGTTTGACCCGGATGCAGCCTACCGGATGACGGAGGATTTCTCGCGCTTTTTGCGTTTTAAGGTGGATAGTGTGAGCGCAAAGAACGGCCTTGTGCCGTTCCGCGAGGAAATGCGCTCCGTACGCGCCTACGCAGAAATCAACCGCATTCAGCTCGACGGCAGACTTACCATGGAGTACGATGTGTTCGACGCGGATTTTCTCATACCCGTGCTCACCATACAGCCCATCGTTGAAAATGCGATCATCCATGGCATCAAGCCCAAGGTCGGTGGTGGCACCGTGCACGTCAAGCTTCGCCGTGGCGAGGGTTTTTACGAAGTCCGCGTCCGTGACGACGGCGTGGGCTATGTGCCGGACAATGAATCCGACGTACAATCGGTCGGTATTTCCAACATCCGCACGCGCATGAGCCGGTACCCCGGCTGTACCATAGAAATAGAGAGCGAGCCTGATTGCGGAACGAGCGTGGTGCTTCGTTACGCGGATTCGCTTGGAAAGGAGGACGCATGAAGACGATACTGGTTGATGATATGGCGTTGGACATGCAGCTTCTGGAGCTGAAATGCGCGGACTTGCCGGATTTTGAAATTGTCGGCAAATTCACCGATCCGGCGGAAGCCGAAGCCTATGCGCAAAAAAACGATGTGGAATTTGCGATGCTCGACATTGACATGCCCGGCATGAATGGCATAGAGCTTGCGATGCGGCTGCGCGCGCTTCGGCGGGATATTATCATCGTATTCGTTACCGCGCACCCGCGCTTTGCCGTGGAGGCCTTCCGCATGAAGGCGGATTATATGGTGTTTAAACCCTTCGACCGCGACGATGTGCTCGATGTGCTGGAGCGGGTGAAGCTGTTGCAAAACCGCCAGAAGAAGCGTGTGTTCTTTCATACATTCGGCAGTTTCGAAATGCTTGTGGATGGCAAGCCTGTGCGTTTCGTCTCTTCCAGAGCCAAGGAGCTTATGGCGCTTCTCGTATATCACGAAGGACGCAACGTTGGCATCCACGATATCATAGAATGCCTGTACGAGGGCAGTGAAAATAAAACCGCCGACAACACGGGCTACCGAAGAACCATCAAGGAGCTTGCGGATACGCTGCGGGCGTTTGGTGCGGAGGAAATCTTTGTGCGCGAACGCGGGAGCTGCCGTATCCGGCGCGAGTTGGTTTCCTGCGACTATTACGATTTCTGGGAGGGCAAGCCCGAAGCCGTCGCCCGTTTCGACGGGCGCTTCTTGAGCGACTACGCTTGGGCGGAGCCAGCGATTTTCCGCATGTGCGAAAAGAAGAGAAAACGCAAATGATCCGCAGGTTTTTTCACCTTGCAAGGTGGAGCGGGAGCGTATTTGAACAAAAGTCCGTGCGGCATCGCAGAGAAAGCGCCGCCGGTGAACGTATTGATATTTTCCAGACATGCACTAGCGCGCTCCGTACGGTTTTCGTACGGAGCGCTTGTTATAGTTTTATTTAACATGTAACACGAGCTTATTGTGACACATCATGTAAACCGCAACATCCTTTGGCTCTGGAAGGGGACGTGATCTATGAACGAAATCCTGCGTATGGAGCACATCAGCAAACAGTTCGGCGATTTTTTTGCGAATAAGGATATCTGCTTCGACGTGCGAAAAGGCGAAGTGCATTCCCTTCTTGGCGAAAATGGCGCGGGGAAAAGCACGCTGATGAATGTGCTCATCGGCCTTTACCAGCCGACGGAAGGCAGTATCTACCTAAATGGCAAAGAAGTGCGTATTGAGTCGCCCGCGCAGGCGGTGCGCCTTGGCATAGGCATGGTACACCAGCATTTCATGCTGGTTGAAGCCATGACGGTCATGCAAAACATCATACTCGGCGACATGCGCGAAAAGGGCGTATTTATCCGCCACGATGCGCGAAGGAAAGAAATCCTCGAGCTTTCTTGGCGCTATGGCCTTAACATTGACCTTGAAGCGCGTATTACGGACATTTCCGTTGGCGAGCAGCAGCGCGTGGAAATCTTGAAAGCGCTTTATCGCGGTGCGGAGATCCTCGTGCTCGACGAGCCGACCGCTGCGCTTACCGATATCGAAGTTGAAGGCCTTTACAAGGTGATTGAAAAGCTGAAAAGCGAAGGCAAGAGCATCGTCTTCATCAGCCACAAAATGCGAGAGGTGCTGCATGTAAGCGACCGCGTAACCATACTTCGCGCCGGACAAACCATCTGCACGCTCAACGCCAACGAAACCGATGGCAAGGAGCTCGCGAACCTCATGATCGGACGCGACTTGATCGAGTGCGACTATGAGAAAGTCGAATCTGACGGCGAGCCGGTGATTGAGCTTAAAAAAGCCGATTATAACAAGCAATCCAAGCACAACGGGCTTAGCGAGGTGTCGCTGAGCGTGCGCCGTGGCGAGATCGTAGGCATTGCGGGGGTAGATGGAAACGGTCAGAGCCAGCTCTCCCAGCTCGTCACAGGCGTGATTGAGGCGGAGGCGGGTGAGGTTTTGCTCAAAGGCGCGAAGGTAGCGCATTTCACACCGGCAGATTTTATTGCGCGCGGCGTTTCGCACATACCTGAAGACCGCAACCTCATGGGTCTTGTTGGCAACATGACGGTGCAGGAAAACCTGCTTCTGAAAGCTACGCAAGACTGCGAGTTCTGCACGCTCAACGGCTGGCACTTAAAAAAGAAGGCTATGCGGGCGCATGCCGACCGTATGCGCGCCAAGTACGACATTCGCTGCCAGTCCATGGAGCAGGAAATCCGCTCCCTCTCGGGCGGCAACCAGCAAAAGGTAATCCTTGCGCGCGAGCTTGAAGCAACGCCGGACCTGCTCGTTGCGGTGCACCCCACGCGCGGGCTTGACATCGGCGCCACGCGCTATGTGCGCGATATGATGATAAGCGCGCGGGATCAGGGCTGCGCGGTGCTTCTTATCAGCGCGGATTTCGACGAAATTTTGCAGATGTCCGACCGCATCCTCGTGATGTTCGAGGGTAAGATCGTTGGGGAATATCCCGGCAAAGAGCCGCCCATTCAGGCAATCAGCCTCGCCATGACGGGAAAGTAGGGAGGGATAAAAGATGCAAAAAACAAAGCTGTTCAGAGTTTTGATTCCGGCCCTGTCCATCCTGATGGCATTTTTGATCGGAATGATCATCATATTGTGCCTGGGGTCAAACCCTTTTCAGGCGATCGGTTTCCTCGTTAAGGGTGCGTTTGGCTCCACGACAAACCTCGCCAACACCGTTGTGCGTGCAATGCCGCTGATTTTCTGCGGGCTTTGCACATGCTTTGCTTACCGCTGCGGGGTGTTCAACCTTGGCGGTGAGGGGCAGTTCCTTGCCGGTGCAATGGCTGCGATTACTGTTTCGCTGCTCATCCGCGGCGAGGGCTGGTGGGTCACGCTCCTCGCGATCGTCGCGGGTACCGTTATGGGAGGACTTTGGGGGCTTTTGCCCGGCCTTCTCAAAATATGGCGCGGCCTCAACGAAATGATTACGACCATCATGTTCAACTACGTCGCGACGCTATTTATGGGCTATCTATACACCACCGCGCTTCGCGAGGGTAGCGTACCCCAAACGGCGCCCGTGCCTGAGGCTACAGTGATCGGCCGCGTATTCCCGGATCTTCGTATTACATGGGGCATCGTTGTTGCACTTGTGCTCGGCGTTGCGCTTTGGTACTTCCTGTTTAACACCTCCAAGGGCTTCCAGCTCCGCGCGGTGGGCTTCAACCAAACAGCCAGCAGCTACAACGGCCTTTCTGTGAAACGCTACATGCTTTCGGCATTCATCATTTCCGGTGCAATCGCCGGGCTTGGCGGCGCGAGCGACATCCTTGGCACGCAGTTCCGCCTGATTAGCGGCTATGGCAGCGGCTACGGCTTCGACGGCGTGGCCATTGCGCTCATCGCTCAACTTCACCCCATTGCGACCGTGATCGTCGCGTACTTCTTCGCGGTGCTTCGCGTCGGCTCCACCACCATGCAGGTTGGCACGGGCGTTCCCACAAGCGTAATCGACATCATCCAGGCGCTCGTAATCATTTTCGCCGTGGCCGGTTCGTCGATGCTCTATTTGCCCAAAATTCGCGCGTTTTTATCGAACCTCTTCGAGAAAAAGGAGGCAGTGTCATAATGGAGTGGAATGCGATTTCGGACCTTATCATTTCCGCCGTGCGTATGGCTACGCCCCTGTTGTTTGTGGCGCTCGCCGAGCTCTATTCGGAGCGTGCGGGCCTCGTCAACATCGGCCTTGATGGCCTTATGGCCTTCGGCGCACTCTCGGGTTTCCTTGTGTGCTACTGGACGGGCAACCCGCTGCTGGGCGTACTATGGGGTGCGCTTGGCGGTATGCTTGTAAACCTTGTGTATGCATTTTGCACCGTAACGCTCGCCGGACAGCAGATCGTTTTCGGCATGGCCATCAATATTCTGGCACCGGCGCTTGCCTCGTTCATCTATCGCATCGTGTTCGGCGTTAGCTCCACGCTTGCGCAGGCCACACTCATGAAAACCGTGGCAATCCCCGTACTCAAGGACATTCCTTTTTTAGGCAAGCTTCTTTTTGATCAAACGCCGATGGTGTACGCGGTGTATCTGCTCGTCATCGTAACGGCGATTTACTTCAACCGCACAAAGTCCGGCCTCAACTACAAGGCCGTGGGCGAATACCCGAAGGCTGCGGAAACCATGGGCATCAACGTAATTAAGCAAAAGTATGTTGCGAGCATCATCTGCGGCTTGTTGGCAGGTATGGGCGGCGCATATTTGACCACCTGCTACGTCAACACCTATTCGGACGGCATCGTCGCCGGGCGCGGCTTCATTGCGCTTGCGGCGGTTATCTTCGGCCGCTGGTCGGCCTCCGGCGTGCTGATGGCGTGCTTGCTCTTCGGCTTCTTCGATGCGCTGCAATTGAGGCTCCAGATTGGCACCAATCTGATTCCTTATCAGCTCTTCCAGATGATCCCGTATGTGATGACACTCATCGCTTTGACGCTCTTTGGCAGCAAAATCGCAGGCCCCAAGGCCAAAGGGAAGCCGTATTACAGGGAGGAGCGCTAGGTTAGGCGCTGCGCTTCTATCCGAAGCAAAACACCAGAGAACATCCTACAAGGTAATTCCGGGCAAACGCCCGATTACAAAACTAAACTTTGGAGGGAAAAGGATACCATGAAGAAAGTTTTCGCGCTTGTTCTTGCCCTGTGCCTGACGGTTGCCGTTCTGAGCGGCTGCGCCGGCACGCCCGCTGCGTCCGACGGCGATAAGGTCTATAAGGTCGCGATGATCTGCGATTCCAGCATTTCCGATGGTGGCTGGGGTGCTGCCTGCTACAATGGCATGGTCGCCGCTGCCGAGCAGCGCGGCTGGGAAACCGCCTACACCGACTCGATCGACCAATCCGCCTATGCGGATACCATGATCAGCTACTGCGACCTCGGCTATGACATGATCTTTGCGCCGGGCAACCAGTACAGCGACGCTGTGAAGCAGGTTGCGGCGGACTATCCGAACGTCTCCTTCGCAGTGCTCAACGGCGCGACCTCGCTCCCCACTGAAAATATCATGAGCATGCTGCCCAACGCCGACCAGATCGGTTCCATCGCGGGCATCATCGCAGGCCTGATGAGCGAGTCCAACGTCATCGGCTTTATCGGCGGCATGGAGCTTGACACCACGAAGTCCAAGCTTGCGCACTTTGAATCCGCCGCGAAGGTCATCAACCCCGAAATCAAGGCAGTTTCCGCCTATGCCGGTTCGTTCAGCGACACCGCGAAGGGCATGGAGCTTGCCGCTTCCATGAT
>DLFZ01000214.1 GCA_002482435.1 Christensenella sp. UBA7707 | reverse complement strand
AAATGGCTCCGATGGTTCCGCGACAACGCGAAGCGTTGACAAAAGCCGCCCGAAAGCGATGTTTGCTTGTTGGGCGGCTTAAAAAGGGCTAACGACTTCGTGAAGTTGTGTTTTAGTCCGCCACGTAGGGCAGAAGGGCAACCACGCGGGCACGCTTGATAGCGATGGCCAGCTCGCGCTGGTGCTTCGCGCATACGCCGCTCATACGGCGGGGCATAATCTTGCCGCGTTCGGTGACGTACTTGCGCAAACGCGCGGTGTCTTTATAGTCGATAGATTCAACCTTATCAACGCAGAAGCCGCAAACTTTGCGCCTGGATTTGCGCGGGCGCGGCCTCATTTTACGTTCTTCCATTGTAACGCTCCTTTCAAAAAATCAAACATTCAAAACGATTGTCAGAATGGCAGCTCGTCGTCAACATCGGTAAAGCCTTCGGGCTCGAAATCAGCGCCGCGCTGGGGCAGGCTCGACGGAGCGCGTTCGCTCCCCGTAGCACCTTCCTGACGCGGGGTGAGAAACTCCACATCGTCCGCGATAACTTCCGTCATGTATTTTTTCGTGCCGTCTTTGCCGTCGTAACTGCGGTTTTGCAGCTCGCCCACAACGCAAACCTTGCGGCCCTGCGCGAGGTATTTTCCGCAAAGCTCGCCAAGCTGGCGCCACGCGACGATGTTGAAAAAGTCGGTGACCTTTTCGCCGGCCTGGTTTTTGTTTTTGCGGTTGACGGCAATGGAAAACGTGCACACGGAAACGCCGGAATTCGTGGTGCGAAGCTCCGGGTCGCGGGTGAGGTTACCAATGAGGATTACCCTGTTCATGCTATGCCATCCTTTCCGTCAAATTAGGCGTCCTTGCGGACTACGATAAAGCGCAAAATGTTTTCGTCGTTGTTGAAGTTACGCTCGAGTTCCTTGGGGAGCTCGCTCTCAGCTTCAAAATTGACAAGCACATAATAGCCCTCTGTCTTATAGTCGATGGGATACGCCAAGCGGCGCTTGCCCCACTCGTCTACGCCCTCAACAGCACCGCCGTTGGCGGCGATGATACCGGAAAACTTTTCGATGATAGCCTTTGTGGCTTCTTCCTCCAGCTCCGGCGTGATGACATACAGGGTTTCATACTTGTTCACGCGTTTCACCTCCTTATGGTCTTATGGCGCCAACTCAAAGGATGGCGCAAGAAGTACGTTAGCATGGTATTATACCATGCTAACTTTTGATATGACAAGGAATTTTTAAGCTTTTTCGGCGGTTTTCCGCCCTTTTCCGAAAAAAGATCCGGTAGTTTAGGAAAGCTTTTCAAGCCCGAAGCGAAGACGCCTTAAGGCTTCCTCTCGGCCAAGAAGCACCGCGATCTCGATGGCGCCGCCCGGCGTTACCTGCTTGCCCGCAAGCGCGATGCGAACCGGCCACAAAAGCGTGCCGTTTTTCACCTGCATTTGCTCGGCCATACCCATCAAAAGCGCGTGGAGCGCCTCTTCCGTCCAAGCGGGAAGTGCCTCGATCGCCGGGAGTACAGCAAGGAGCATATCCTTCGACACAGTGGCGTCGGTTTTTGATTTTTTGTTGGTAAAAAGCTCGATGTCGTAGCCTTCGTCCAAACGGGCAAGGAAATCCACCATTTCGGGAAGCTGGCTGAAAATTTCCACACGCGGCTGGAGGATGCGGCAAAGAACGCTCGCGTCCATATGCGCAATGCCCGCCGCCTCATAGTACGGCTTGGCGTGCGCGGTAAACTCCGCCTCGGAAAGGTCGCGTACATACTGCGCGTTGAGCCACATAAGCTTGTTCGGGTCAAAAATCGCGTTGGACTTGCTGAGCCCATCCACGGAAAAAGCTTCTACAAGCTCTGAGAGCGTAAAGCGCTCGCGGTCGTCGCCCGGGTTCCAGCCAAGCAGCGCGATGTAGTTGACGATGGCTTCTTTAAGATAGCCCTTGCCGATGTAGTCTTCATAGTAGGCATCGCCATCGCGCTTGCTCAACTTGTGCGTGGCGTCGCGCATGATGTTGGTAAGGTGAATGTACACGGGTTTTTCCCAGCCGAACGCATCGTAAAGAAGGTTGTACTTGGGCGTTGAGGCAAGGTACTCGTTGCCGCGGATGACGTGGGTGATGGCCATGGTATGGTCGTCGATCACGTTGGCAAAGTTGTAGGTGGGCATTCCATCCGCCTTGATGAGCACCTGATCGTCAAGATCGGCGCAGTCCACGGCGATGTGGCCGTAAATAAGGTCATCAAAGGACGCTTCGCCCGAGGCAGGAACGTTTTGGCGAATCACAAAGGGCGTGCCCGCCATGAGTTTTTTCTCAATTTCGTCCGCGCTCAAATGCATGCAATGCTTGTCGTACTTGAAGGTTTCGCCGCGCGCGGCGGCCTCCTCGCGGCGCGCTTCAAGCTCCTCGTTGGTGCAGAAGCAGCGGTAGGCGTGTCCGGTTTTGATAAGCTCTTCGGCGTAGGGTAAGTACAATGCCTTGCGCTCGCTTTGCACGTAAGGGCCGTAAGCGCCGCCCACATCGGGGCCTTCGTCCCAATTTAGGCCAATGCCTTTGAGCGTGCGGTAAATGACCTCCGTCGCACCTTCCACAAAGCGGTTTTGGTCGGTATCCTCAATACGCAGAATGAACACGCCTGCGTTTTTGCGCGTAAAAAGGTAGGTGTAAAGCGCGGTGCGCATCCCACCAAGGTGCATGTACCCCGTGGGTGAAGGAGCAAAGCGTGTGCGAACGGTTTGCATAGGTGTTTCATCCTTTCGGAAGCAAAAGCTTATTTGCCGGGCTTGAAGCTGTCTTTCAAATCCACGGCGCGGTTAAATACGGGTGCGACCTCGGTATGGTCGGGGTCGGTGCAAAAATACCCCACGCGCATAAACTGGAAGCGGTCGCCCGCTTTGGCCTTGGAGAGAGCGCGCTCCACATAGCCGTGCTTTACGGAAATGGAGTTGGGGTTGAGGCGGGCAATAAAATCCTTTTTCGCAGGTTCTTCGTCTTCGTCGCCCGAGGCTTCCTCTTCGTAGTCGAGAAGTAAGGGTTCGTACAGGCGGAACTGCGCCGCTACGGCTTCGGCTGCGCTCACGAAGTGGAGCGTGCCCTTTACCTTGCGCTCGGACTCGCCGCTCTTTGTGGTGGGGTCGTAGGTGCAGTAAACGGCGGTAACGTTGCCGTTTTCATCTTCCTCATGCCGCGCGTATTGCACGATGTACGCGCCCTTCAGGCGCACCTCACCGCCGGGCTTGAGGCGGAAATACTTAGGCGGCGGATTGGCGGAAAAATCCTCCCGCTCAATGAAAAGCTCGCGCGAGAAAAGCACACTCCGGCTGCCCGCTTCGGGGTTGCCGGGCAGGTTTTCAAGCTCGATTTCCTCGGTTTTTCCCGCTTCGTAGTTTTCAATCACGAGCTTGATGGGGTCGAGCACGGCCATCATGCGGGGCGCTTTGGCGTTCAAATCCTCACGCAGGCAATGCTCGAGCATTGCGGTATCCACGACCGAATCGGCCTTTGCAACACCCGCCCGGGAAAGAAAGTCCTTAATGGCTTCCGCCGTGTAGCCGCGGCGCCTGAGGCCGCAAAGCGTGGGCATGCGCGGGTCATCCCAACCGGAAACGTACTTTTCCTCCACAAGCCGCCTTAAATGGCGCTTGCTCATGACCGTGTTGGTAAGGTTGAGGCGCGCAAACTCGATCTGTCGGGGTTTGGGGTCAAACTCGCACTGTTCCACCACCCAGTCGTAAAGCGGGCGGTGTGCCTCGTATTCGAGCGAGCACAGCGAGTGCGTAACGCCCTCGAGCGCGTCCTGAATGGGATGCGCAAAGTCATACATGGGGTAAATGCACCATTTGTCGCCGGTTTGATGGTGCGAAGTATGCAAAATGCGGTACAGCGCCGGATCGCGCATGTTGATGTTGGGCGATGCCATGTCGATTTTGGCGCGAAGCGTGTACGCGCCGTCGGGGAACTCGCCCGCCTTCATGCGCGCAAAAAGGTCGAGGTTTTCCTCAACGGGCCTGTCGCGCCAAGGGCTGTTTTTGCCCGGCTCGGTGAGCGTGCCGCGGTAAGC
>DLFZ01000161.1:3919-4371 GCA_002482435.1 Christensenella sp. UBA7707 | reverse complement strand
CGGGTATCGTCTCCGCCTCTTGACCCGTACCACGGATTGTCGTGGTTTTTGTTCCATACCGGAAGGATCCTTGCCTGTTCGGCCGCGGTGAATTTGTTATAAAACGCACCGTTTAGATGGTTTCTTAGCGAGCAGTCAGCCCATGTCACATCACCGGCGCAATCATGATAGGGGTATTGTTCGACCATGTTTTCAGTTATAACCAAGGCCGCATTGCCTTGTATGTCAAGAATACGCCATTGATAACCGCCAAACGGTATGATTGAGCCAATAGGAAACTCCTTCATTCTCTCCTCCGCGTATACTACAAATTTTTGTAGTTCTGTTTCAATGCGCATACAGGAACAAATGCGCATGATCTTTGCCTTCAAATTCCTGTTTATCTTTACGAGCATAACAAACCAAAAGGCGTGCCGCAATCGGTTTCCATCACGGCACGCCTTTTCAAAGGC
>DLFZ01000161.1:0-3885 GCA_002482435.1 Christensenella sp. UBA7707 | reverse complement strand
TTCAAAAGCTTCACGGCGTTTTCCACGTCGCGCATGCTGGCGGTTTCCACGGGGGAGTGGATGTAGCGCGTGCCGATGGAGATGCAGCCCGCAAGCACGCCGCTTCCGCTGCGCTGCACGGCGGAGGTATCCGTTCCGCCGGCGCGGAGCACTTCGTACTGGTAGGGGATGCCTTCCGCTTCGGCGCACTTCTTCAAAAACTCACGCACGCTCACGGGTACGATCACGGAGGAGTCCATCACCTTAATGGTGGGGCCGTTGCCCGCTACAACGCTCATGTTTGCGGCCTTGGGGGTATCGCCTGTGAGCGTTACGTCGAGCGCAATGGCAAGATCGGGCTCGATGGCGTAGGCGGCGGGGCCTGCGCCGCGGCAGCCGACTTCCTCCTGTACGGTAAACACGGCGTAAACATCGTGCTCGGTTTTCATGGTGTTAAACGCCTCCGCGGCGATGGCGCAGCAAAGCCTGTCGTCGAGCGCGCCGCAAGCGATGTATTCGCCCATTTCAAAGAAGTGGGGCGCGTATACCGCAACGTCGCCGATTTCAACCTTGGCTTCCGCTTCTTCTTTGGTTTTTGCGCCAATGTCGATGAAAAGCTCGGCCATGCCTGCTTCGGTCATTTTCTTCTTTTCGGTTTCAAAATAAACCACGCCGCGCGTGCCGTTTTCAAACATCACCTCGCGGGCGATGCTGACGGTGGGGTTTACGCCGCCTACGTTGGATACGCGCAAGAAACCCTTGTCGTCGATGTTGGTCACGATGAGGCCGATTTGGTCCATGTGCGTGGCGAGCATAATCTTTTTGCCGGAGGTACCTTTTTTGTAGGCGATCAGGTTGCCCAAAGCGTCGTAATACACCTTGTCGGCGTGGGGGGCAACGAAGCCTTTGATGACCTCGCCCGCAGCGCGTTCGCGTCCGGACGGTCCGTAAGCTTCGACGATGGCCTTTGTCATATCCTTAAACATTTTTAAGAACCTCCTCAAACGTTCTGTTTTTCAAAAAGCTATGGGCGAGCCGGAATGCGTTTTCAAAGTCGCTCACGGAAGCGACGCTTTCGGGCGAGTGGATGTAGCGGCAGGGTACGGAAATGCCACCGCAAACGACGCCTGCGAGGGATTTGTGGATCGCACCCGCATCCGTGCCGCCGCGCGTGCCCTTGCGGAGCTGGAAGGGGATGTTTTCTTTTTTGGCGGTTGCCCTGAGGGCGTTGAACATGCGCGGAAGAACCATTGTGCCGCCATCCATCACGGAAATGGCGGGGCCGCCGCCCACGCGGGTCACGTACTCGTGGCCTTCGGACTTGGGCATGTCGTTGGCGGTGGTGCCCTCGAGGATCAGCGCAAGCTCGGGGTTTACGTTGTAGGCAGCCGCCTGTGCGCCGCGAAGCCCCACTTCCTCCTGCACGGTGAACACGGCGGTAAAATCGCAATCATAATCGTTCTTCAAAAGCTCGATCAAAATCGCGCAGCCGCAGCGGTCGTCGAGCGCCTTGGCCTTCATAAGCCCGTCGCCAAAGCGCGAAAACTCAGTGACAAAGCTAATGTAATCGCCTAGCTTTACGTATTTTTCGGCATCGCCCTTGTCTTTCGCGCCGATGTCGATGTAAAGGTCTTTGTGCTTGAGGGCGCGCTCAAATTCCTCTCTGCTCTGGAGGTGAATCGCCTTCGCGCCGATGATGCCGGGCACCGCGTCCTTGCCGATGATCACGCGCTTACTTACGACCACGCGCGCGTCAAGCCCGGTCTGCGCGTAAGCGATCAGCCCGTTGTCGAGGATGCCGCGCACCATCATGCCCACTTCGTCCATATGGGCGCAGGCCATAACACGCGGGCCGTTGCCGGCCTTGTGAACGTAGAGGTTGCCCATGGCGTCGGTTTTTACGTCGGTCGCGTAGGGCTTAACGGCCTCTTTTATGTAGGCGCGCACGCGGCCTTCGTCGCCGCTCACGCCGTTGAGGTTGCAAAGTTCTTCTAGTCTTTGAAGCATAGCGTATCCTCCCAGTCCTCACCGATGCCCATCAAAAATTCCACGAGCAGCTTGGCACAGTTGCGAAGGGTATCGAGGCTCAACGTTTCCACGCTCGTGTGCATGTAGCGCACGGGCACGCTCAAAAGCCCCGTCGGAATGCCGCCGCGCTCAACTTGCATCTCCCACGCGTCGGTGCCGGTATGACCCATGCAAACGTCCGCTTCCCACGCCGCGCCGCATTCCCCTGCGGCGTTCGTCAGGCGCTCGAAGATGTTGGGGTGGATGTTGGAGCCGCGTGTGATGGAGATTTTATCCATATCGCAGGCCTGAAACTGCTCCACGCCCGGGGTGGGCGCGTGCGTTACGTCCATGGCGATGCCGATGTCGGGATCAATGCCGAACGTGCCGGTTTTCGAGCCGAAGCTGCCGCGCTCTTCCTGTACTGACGCGCAAAATACCACCGTGCAGTTGAGCTTGCGGTTTTTGAGCATGTCGAGCGTTTCGAGCATGGTCACCACAAGCGCGCGGTCGTCGAAGGTTTTGCCGGCGACGCGGTTGTTTTTAAGCCGGAGCGGCGGATGCGGTGCAAAGGTCACGTTGTCGCCCACGTTTACAAGCTCGCGTACCTTTTCGAAGGAAAGGCCGAGGTCACAGGAAAGGTCTTCCATTTTGTAGGCCGAATCGCGATCCTTTTCGTTCAAAAGGTGCGGCGGAATTGCACCGACCACGCCTTTGATTGGTTCCTTGCCGTACACCAGCACCTCGGAGCCGGGCAGCACGCGCGGGTCTACGCCCGCCACGGACTGGATGCGAAGCATTCCGTTTTCCTCGATGTTGGTTACAACCATGCCGATTTCGTCCATGTGCGCCATAATGAGCACCACAGGCTTACCGGATCCGACCACAGCAAAAACGTTGCCGAGCCTGTCGCGTCTGACGTCCTCAGTGTAAGCCGAAAAATAGCGGCTTACCACATCCGCCACGCCGCGCTCGTTGCCCGTTACGCCGGGCGCCGCCGTAAGGGCGGACAGCGCCTCAAACATATCCATACGCGTTTTCTCCTTGTTGTTGAATGTTGAAAACTTATTTGAGAAATTATAACTGTACTGATTATATCAAATCTTTGCGCGCTGCGGGAGATTTGAAACAAATATATCGGCGCTTTGTTCGACAAAGTTTGCATTCATGCCTTGCGCACAAGGGAAAATTGGTGTATAGATAAATGGGGATATTTCCGGCAAATTCAAAAGACGAGGTAAAGTTCATGCAATTTTCCGAAGGCGTCGTACCGTTTGGGGCATTTCTCACGGAGCTTTTTCAAAATCCGGCGCTGATCTTTACGGTGATTCTCACGCTTGGCGTTATTCTTGTAAACGGCTGGACGGATGCCCCGAATGCCATCGCTACTTGCGTATCCACTCGCTCCATGTCGCCGCGCGCGGCGATCATCATGGCGGCGATTCTCAACTTTCTCGGCGTGTTTTTGATGACAATGGTTAACAAAACCGTCGCCATGACCATTTACAACATGGTCAACTTCAACGGAAACACAGGTGACGCCAACATCGCGCTTTGCGCGGCCATGTTCGCCATTGTCGTATGGGCGACTGCGGCTTGGAAATTCGGCATTCCCACAAGCGAAAGCCATGCGCTTATCGCGGGCATTTCGGGTGCGGCCATCGCACTGCAGGGCGGCGTTTCCGGCATCAACGGATCGGAATGGATCAAGGTCATTTACGGGCTTGTGCTTTCCACTTTCCTTGGCTTTGGGATGGGTTTTCTCACCACCAAGGCGACCGAGTTTGTTTGCCGCCGCATGGACAGGCGCAAAACCGAGGGCTTCTTCAAGGGAGCGCAAATCTTCGGCGCGGGTGCCATGGCGTTCATGCATGGCGCGCAGGACGGGCAGAAGTTCAT
>DLFZ01000192.1 GCA_002482435.1 Christensenella sp. UBA7707 | reverse complement strand
TTTTCCACCATGCGAATGAGCCATTGCGAATCTTCCCGAATGTTGACAAGAAGCTTTTTGCGCGTTTCCCCGTCCAAGCCGCCGCCGTTTTCGATCAGCGCCGAGCTGGCCCCCAAGATGCCCGTAAGCGGCGTGCGCAAATCATGTGATATGGCCCGCAGCAGGTTGCCGCGCATCTTCTCCTGCTCCGCCGCCATGAGGATGCGGTTCTGCTCGTCGGAAAGGAACTGCCGCCCGAGTGCCAACGCCACCTGTGAGCAAAGCGCTTGCAAAAGCAAAAGGTTGTTTTGGTCGAGCCTGCCGCCGCGGCAAGAAAGGCCGAGTACGCCCACGGCGTTTCCCTGAAGCACGAGAGGAAGGTAAAGCGCTTGGGCGTTTTTCAGGGTATCCGTGCCCGCGCCCGCGTTTTTTTTGTTGTTCAGTACCCACTGCGCAGCCGAGCGCTCGGCGGGTTCGTCAAGAAAATTTGCATCATGTTCGGAGGGGGCGCACAGAACCGTTGTGTGAGGCTCCGTTTCCCCCTGCTGCACATAGAAGATCACCGAGCGGCCAAAAAACTTCACCACGTATTCGTTGGTGAGCGCAACGATGTTTTCGGTGCCGCGCGTTACAAGCAGGCGTTTGTTGATTTCGTACAGGGCGTTGGTACGCCATTCTCGCTCCGCGCTCAAACGCGCCTGCCGCTTGATGCGCACCGTAACCGCGCTTGAGATGAACGAAATCAAAAGCATGATGAAAAACGTGACCGGATAATCGTTCTGGATGGCCTTGAACGTAAAATACGGCTCGGTAAAGAAAAAGTTGAACGCGAGCACGCTTACAATGGAAGCGCCGATGCCGTACAGATAGCCGCCCGTGGTTCTTGAAACGAGCAGAATGGAAAGGATGTACACCATCATGGCGTTTTGCTCGGATACGCCAAGCGCGCGAAGCGCCGCCGATACGAGGGTTGCCGCTATGAGAAGGCCAAGCGTGATGAGTACATTGCGCCAGGAAAGCTCAAGCTTTGTCGCAAAAGCGCGTCGATGCACCTCGCGCGGCTCCGTTTCCGGCACGATATGGAACTGCGCACCGCGCAGGCGGTTTAAAAGCTCGTCCGAAAAGCTTTTTTCAAACGGACGAGGAAAGCCCCTTCGCTTTGCACGCCTGCCCAAATACACGTCTGTCGCGCCCAAAAGCTTTGCGTATTCCGCGGTCACAGCTGCGGGGTCTTCGCCGCTTAAAGTAACGCATTGCGCGCCGAGCCTTTGCGCGATCTCGAGCGCTGCGTTGATGTTTTTTTTGCTTGTTTCGCTATAAAAGCGGCTCTTTGTGTTTTCCACATACAGTGCCCACCACTGCACGCGGCGCTCCTCCGCGGCGCGCGCGGCGAGGCGCACACATTTGAGCGCGGAAGGTGATGCGCTCACACATACAAGGATTTTTGGCGAGAGCGCGCTTTCTGAAGCGTTCTCGCGTTTGTTGAAACGGCTGATGCGATCGGCCGCACGATGCACCGCCGCTTCACGAAGCACGCGCAGACCTTCGCCCTGCGGCTTTTCTTCATCTCCGGCGCGCTTATAAAGATCTTCCGGTTCAGCGTCGATAAACGTCACCTGATCGGCATTGTCAAACACCGCGTCGGGCACGGTCTCTGCCGCGGTCTCCCCCGTAACCGTCTGCACCACGTCGGTAAGGCTTTCGATTTGTGTAACGCTCAGCGTGGTATAAACGTCGATCCCGGCGTTGAGAAGCTCCTCCACATCTTGATAGCGCATTGCATTTCGCGCGCCAGGCGCGTTGCGGTGGGCAATTCCATCCACCACGATCAGAGAAGGCCGCCGCTTGAGCGCCGCGTCAAGATCAAACTCCTGTGCCGTTTCCCCGCCGTTTTCAAGCATCATGGGCGGCAGCACGGCAAAGCCCGCGACAAGGCGGAGTGTTTTTGCACTGGTATGCGCCTCGATAAAGCCCACCAGCACATCCGCACCCGCGCGCTTCATCTCCCGCGCTTCGTCGAGCATGGCATAAGTTTTGCCGGAGTTGTGCGCGTAGCCGAAAAAAATGCGCAGCCTGCCCCGCTCCCGCCGGGCCAGTGCGCCGCTTTCCGCTTTCAAACCGCTCTCCCGTTTTTCGCTTTCCATAGAAAAGCCGCTTTCTTACCTTAATATAATTCTGCTTTCTTTACGAACATTGTGTGTCATGCGCGCGGTTTTGTCAATGTGCGCGCCGATCGTTCAAGCGGCTGTCCGTTGAGAATTCTTTGCCTCGTAGAAACGCGAAGGAGCCTTCCTGAGATGGCCCCTTTTTAAGCATCAAAATGTGCGGGCATTTGCCCGGGTTTCAGTTTTCCCCGAGCAGCTCCGAAAGCGCCTGCTGGCGGACGACGGGCGTGAGCGCCACCACAATGTCGCCCTCCTCAAGCACCGTATAGCCTTTGGGAATGATAAGCTCCGCACCGCGCGTTACAGCAACGAGCAAGCAGCCCTCCGGCAGCTTTGCTTCGCGCATGGGCTTTCCCGCGAGCGGCGAAGAAGGTGCAATCCTTTTTTCCACCAACGAAAACTCGCCGCGGTGCAAATTCAAAAGCGTCATCATGTCGCCGTTGAACATTTCTTCAGCCACAAGCCGCCCCATAAGATCCGCTTGATTGAGCGCCACGTCCACACCCATGACGGGGGTAAACAGCCACGCGTTTTTCGGGTTGTTCACACGCCCCACCACACGGGGCACGCCGTATTCAAGCCGCGCAAGCGTGGCCACGACGAGGTTTGTTTCGTCCGCCCCCGTAACCGCCGCCACAACATCGGCATCTTTAATGCCCGCCTGCTCCAACAGGTGCGGGTCGGTACCGCTGCCAAAAAGGATTGCCGATTCCGGCAGATCCCGTTTCAGTACGGGCATACGCGATTCGCGTTCTTCAATGACCTTTACCGTATACCCGCGGCCCAAAAGAAGCGACGCGAGGTACGCACCCACCTGTCCGCCTCCAACAATAATCACCTTCATGGCCTTACATCCCCTTTTCCGTGTTCAGCCCGAGCATTTGCCTCAGGCGCCCTTGCGACGAAGCCGCCACCGCAATGTACAGCATGTCATTTTTTTGGAATACCGTACCCGTTACGGGAAGGATGGTTTTGTTTTCGCGTTCGATAGCCACCACCTGTACCTCGCCTGGCGCAAGCAACTCGTTGACACGATGCCCCACGAGCAGCGCTGGCGCTTCCATCTCCACGACCTCCACGCCGCCCGAACCCATGGTAAACACGGTGTTGAACGGAGAATAGCTCAAAAGATCCGCCGCACGTTTGATGCCCCACGCCGTGGAAGAAATGGTTTGCACGCCAAGCCGCTTGTAGATTTCAGCCTTGTCGCGGTCGTAAAGCCGCGCTACA